>JBBSCX010000434.1:0-2833 GCA_038249905.1 Burkholderiales bacterium | reverse complement strand
TGATCAGGCCGCGAATGCCGCCGCCAGCGATGGCGAGTATGCGTCGCGCAAGCATGCCCTTCCCCAGCAACAACGGCTCCCGCGTTGCCGCAGCTGAAGGCGCGTCGGGCTGGCCGGAAAGCGACGGCTTGCGCGGGCACCGAAATTGCCGGTGCGGGTTGCAGTCCTCGACCATCATCGCCGGCTCGTTCCTCCATGCTGTTGACACCCTCGATCGGACCCCCTCCGGCGCGCAATGCGACCGGGCTGGGGGTGGTCGTCGTGTTGCACATTCTTCTGCTGTGGTTGTTGCTGCAGACGATGGGCGTCCGGGTCATCGACATCGACTTGCCGCCACTGGTCGTCGATGTGCTTCGGCCGCCAGAGGCGCCCCCGCCGGCACCGCCGCCACCGCTGGACCTGCCTGTGCTGCAGCCGCCTCCGCCGTCTTTCGTGCCGCCGCCGGAAGTCCGCATTCGGCCGCCTCCGGTGCCGCTGCCCACCATCAGGGTGCAAAGGGTGGTGCCGCCACCTGCGCCGGTGGCGATCGCGCCGCCGCCTGCACCGGTGCCTCCCGCTCCTGCGCCTCCCGCACCCGCGCCACCGGTGGCCGCGCCACCGGCGCCGCCGCCGCCGAAGCCCCCGCCGCCGGCGCCACCCCCCGATCGATCGCGACCAGCGCAACTGGCCGCATCGCAGTGCACCCAGCCCGAATATCCGAGAGCGGCGACGCGTGCCGAGGTCACCGGCACGACGCGCATCCGCTTCCAGGTCGATGCGACGGGGCGGGTCATCGACGCCCGTGTGCTGAAGCGCTCGGGGCCGCGGCGCGAGCATCGGCTGCTCGATCGTGCAGCGGTCGATTCGCTCAGCCGCTGCGGATTCAGCGGCGGGCTGGACGCACGCGGACGTCCCACCGGCGGGTTCGCCACCGTCGACTACGTCTGGACTCTCGAATGAGACCGCATCCCGACGGCCAGAGGATCGCCCGCGGCTGGCCCTGACTGCGGCGCCGGCACGTCGAGAGTGGGCACGGGCAGCGGTTGCCGCCACCGGCCGTGGCGGCGTGAGGGGGGGCGGGCACACGCGTTGCCCGGGACTCTCTGATGCGCCCGGGATGGACGTCCTTCCGGCAGCGCCCACGCCAGCCCCGCCGCCACATGCCCAGCCAGACGCCTCCGAGCCAGCCTGAGTCCCCGCGCGCCGACGACCCTGGTGGTTCCACGCCGCAGCCGTCCGAGCTGCTGACCCCACCGGAGCCGGCACCGCCGAGCCTGGCGGGCCCTGGGCGGCGCCGTCCGCGGCGCCGGCTGTGGCTGGCCGGCTTGGCGCTGCTGCTGGTGGCGGGGTTCGGCATGGGCGGGTGGCTCGTCATCGACGAGAACGCCAGCTCCCGCCGGCAGGCGGCCTGGCTGACGCAGCAAGCTGTCGAGCAGCGCTTCGAGGTGGCCCCCGGCCCCAGCGACGCGATGCGCTTCCCGCAGGGCGGGCCGTTCGACCTGCGACTGGGCTATTCGACGATCCCCGATTTTGTGCAGCGCCTGCAGGGCCAGGGCTTCGCGGTCGAGGCGCAGTCGCGGATGTCGCCGCAGATGCTGGACTGGGCCGACCGCGGCCTGTACGTGCCCTATCGCGAGAAGGCGCGCGCCGGGCTGACGCTGCACGACTGCCGTGGCGAGACGCTGTTCGACGCCAGCCACCCGGAGCGCGTCTACCCGCGGTTCGATGCGGTGCCGCAGCGCATCGTCGACGCGCTGCTCTACATCGAGAACCGCGAACTGCTGGCCGAGCCGGCGCAGCGCAACCCGGCGGTCGAATGGGACCGCTTCGCCAAGGCCGTCGTCGACCAGGGGCTGCGCCGGATCGACAGCAGCCACGCGGCCGCCGGCGGCAGCACGCTGGCCACGCAGATCGAGAAGTACCGGCACTCGCCCGGCGGTCGCACGACGAGCGTGGGCGACAAGCTGCGGCAGATGGCGTCGGCATCGATGCGCGCCTACCTCGACGGCGAAGACACGCAGGCGCGGCGACGGCAGATCGTGCTGGATTACGTCAACACCGTGCCGCTGTCGGCGCAGGCCGGTTTCGGCGAGGTCCACGGTCTGGGCGACGGCCTGTGGGCCTGGTACGGCCGCGACTTCGACGACGTCAACCGCTGGTTGACGCCGCCCGGGCCGCAGGCCGGTGCCGAGACCGCCGTCACCGTCACCGACGCCGCAGCCGCGGCCGCGGCCGAGGCCGAGACCGAGCATCGGATCCGGTCCGCACTGGCCTTCAAGCAGGTGCTGTCGCTGATCGTCGCCCAGCGCCGGCCGTCGGCCTACCTGTCGCGCGAGGGCGGGGCCGCGCTGCGCCAGTTGACCGACAGCCATTTGCGGCTGCTGGCCGAGGCCGGCGTGATCCCGGCCGACTTGCGCGACAGCGCATTGCCGCTGGCCCTGTCGCTGCAGCCGCGGGCCGAGCCGCCGGCACAGCCGGCGTTCACCGACCGCAAGGCCGCGACCGCGCTGCGCGGCCATCTGCAGGGCCTGCTGGGGATGCCGCGCGCCTACGACCTGGACCGGCTGGACCTGGCGGTCGAGACCCCGCTGGCCGACAGCGTGCAGCGCAGCGTGACAGCGCTGCTGCAGAGCCTGGGCAACCAGGCCGGGGCGCGCGAAGCCGGGCTCGTCGGACACAGCATGCTGGGCGCGCAGAACGACCTGAGCCCGATCGCATTCAGCTTCACGTTGTACGAGCGTGGCGACGGCGTGAACCTGCTGCGCGCCCAGACCGACAACCGCGACCAGCCCTTCGACATCAACGAAGGCGCCCGCCTGGACCTGGGGTCGACGGCCAAGCTGCGCACCCTGGT
>JBBSCX010000433.1:0-2846 GCA_038249905.1 Burkholderiales bacterium | reverse complement strand
GGTGGCGATGCTGACGAGCGGCGATGTCGCATCGACGTCCATCAGTGTCAGGCCGCGGCCGCCAGCCCGCTGCAATTTCAACTCCTCCAGCGCGAACACCAGCAGGCGCCGGTCTGCGGCCAGGCAGGCGACCTGGCTGTGCTCGGGCCGCACGGGCACCGGGGGCAGCAGCGTCTCGCCGGGCTCCAGGCTCAGGAAGGCCTTGCCGCTGCGGTTGCGGCCGCTCATGTCGGCCACGCTTGCCAGCAAGCCGTAACCGCCGCTGTTGGCCAGCAGCAAGGTGGTGTCGGCCGCACCGGCAAAGCTGTGTGCGATCTGCGTGCCCGGCTCCAGGTCGACCAGGGTAGTGATGGGCACGCCGTCGCCACGCCCGCCCGGCAGGCCGCTGATGGCCACGGTGTAGATGCGCCCGCTGCCCTTGGCCTGGGTGCCGAACACCAGCAGCGTGTCCACGCTGCGGCAGGCAAAACAGTCGTACAGCGCATCACCGGCCTTGAAGACCAATGTGCCGCGCTCGATGTCGTGGCCCTTCAGTGCCCGCACCCAGCCCTTGGCGCTGACGACCACGGTCACCGGTTCGTCCACCACGCGCAGTTCGGCCACTGCCTTCTTCTCTTCTTGCACCAGGGTGCGACGGGCGTCGCCGTGGGCCTTCGCGTCGGCCTCGATCTCCCGGATCACCGTGCGCTTCAGCGCCCCGGGGCTGCCCAGGATCTCGTCCAGCCTGGCCTGCTGTTCGCGCAGTTCGGCCAATTCCTGCTCGATGCGGATGGCCTCCAGCCGCGCCAACTGCCGCAGGCGGATCTCAAGGATGTCCTCGGCCTGCCGGTCGCTGAGCTTGAAGCGCTCGATCAAGGCCGGCTTGGGCTCGTCGGCGTTGCGGATGATGCGGATCACCTCGTCGATGTTCAGCAGCACCTCGCGCCGGCCCTCCAGGATGTGGATGCGGTCCAGCACCCGGGCCAGCCGGTGCTGCGTGCGGCGCTGCACCGTGGCCAGTCGGAAGGCGATCCATTCGACCAGGATGCGGCGCAGGCTCTTCTGCGTCGGCCGGCCGTCACCGCCGACCATCGTCAGGTTCAGCGGCGTGCTGGTTTCCAGGCTGGTGTGGGCCAGCAATGTGGTGATCAGGTCGGCCTGCTCGACCGCACGGCTCTTGGGCTCGAACACCAGGCGCACCGGCGCGTCCTTGTTGCTCTCGTCGCGCACGGCGTCCAGCAAGGCCAGCACCGTCTGCTTGTGCTGCACTTGTTCGGCAGACAGGGCCTTCTTGCCGGTCTTGACCTTCGGGTTGGTCAGCTCCTCGACTTCTTCCAGCACCTTCTGCGTGCTGGTGCCCTGGGGCAGCTCGGTCACCACCAGTTGCCACTGGCCGCGCGCCAGGTCTTCGATCACCCACCGGGCGCGCAATTTCAGGCTGCCGCGGCCGCTGCGGTAGGCGTCCTGGATGTCGGCGGCGGGGCTGATGATCTGGCCGCCACCCGGAAAGTCGGGCGCGGGCAGCAGGCGGAACAGTTCTTCGTCGGACAGCTTGTCGTCGCGCAACAGCGCCACCGTGGCCGCGGCCACCTCGCGCAGGTTGTGGCTGGGCACCTCGGTGGCCAGGCCGACCGCGATGCCGCTGGCGCCGTTCAGCAATACAAACGGCAGCCGCGCCGGCAGCAGCTTCGGTTCTTCGGTGCTGCCGTCGTAATTTGGCTGGAAGGCGATGGTGCCTTCGTCGATCTCGTCCAGCAGCAGCCGCGCGATCGGGCTCAGCCGTGCTTCGGTGTAGCGCATGGCCGCGGCGCCGTCGCCGTCGCGGCTGCCGAAGTTGCCCTGGCCGTCGATCAGCGGATAACGCTGCGCAAAACCCTGCGCCATGCGCACCAATGCGTCGTAGGCGGCCTGGTCGCCGTGCGGATGGAAGCGGCCCAGCACGTCGCCGACAACGCGGGCGCTTTTCACCGGCTTGGCGCCATTGGCCCCCGTGTGGCTGAGCCCCATGCGGTGCATGGCGTACAGGATGCGGCGCTGCACCGGCTTGTTGCCGTCGCACACGTCGGGCAGGGCGCGGCCCTTGACCACGCTGAGCGCGTACTCGAGGTAGGCACGCTCGGCATAGGCCGACAGAGTCAGCGGCGCGTCGTCGCCCGCGGGCGCCGTGGCAGGAAAGTCGAAGAGATCGTTCATCGGATGGAGAAGGCGGCGACGGTGGGTGCGCACAGGGATCGCAGGGGCGGCGCAGGCCGCTCAGCCGCTGCCCGCAGCGCAGGGGGCGACTTTAGGCGCCCAGGCGGCGGCAGGGCTCAGCGCGCCAGCGGCGCCTCGGCACACACCAGCTTCAGCATCGTCGCCCGCGGCACCTGGGCGCGCTGCAGCAGGGCCCAGTACAGCTCCAGCACCAGGTGCACATGGGCCTGGGTCTCGTCGATCGCCGGCACCGCGCGGCCGGCGCGGCGCACCCGGCCGTCACCGGCGTTCCAGGCCGCCAGCGCCAGGTCGGTGCGGCCGCCGTAGCGGCGGCTCAGGTCGGCGAGCGGTCGCGCGCCGGTGTGGATGTTGGTGCGCAGGTCCAGCAGGCGGTCCTGGACCGGCCGCTGCGCCTCGTCGCCACGGGCGCAATGTTCGCCAGTGGCGGGCATGATCTGCATTAGCCCCAGGGCGCCGCGCGGCGACACGGCGCGTGCATAGAAGCCCGAATCGACGGCAATCAGCGCCTGTGGGCCACGCCCTGGCCGTCAATGCAGCCCCAGAACTCGGTGCCCTCGGTCGCCGCTGCCGGCATCGACAGCGCCGATGCGACGGCCATCGACAGCACCAGCACTACGCGCCGCAGCAGCGCTGATGTCAGCTTGGTGCGCGGG
>JBBSCX010000432.1:0-2851 GCA_038249905.1 Burkholderiales bacterium | reverse complement strand
GCCAGCCAGGGCAGCGCGGGCTGCCCGGTCTCGGGCACGGCCAGTGCCGCCATCACCGCGGGTTCAGCAGGCAAAGTCGCCATCGGTCGGGCCTCAGGTCACCATCGGGTCGCGATCAGATCGCCAAACGATCGCCAAACGATCGCGATCAGGCTGCGGTCAGGCGCTGGCGCAGCACCGACAGCACCTGGGCCCGCACATCGTCCAGCGCCGCGTCGGCGTCGATGCGCGCAAAGCGCTGCGGCGCGGCGGCCGCACGCGCGGCATAGGCGGCCGCGACGCGGCGGAAGAAGGCTTCGTCCTGCCCCTCGAAGCGGTCTGGCGACCGCGCCGCAGCACGGCGTGCGGCGGCCAGCACCGGCGGCAGGTCGAACCACAGTGTCAGGTCGGGCTGCAGCTCAGCTTGCACCCAGGCTTCGAGCGCAGTCAGCACGGCCGCATCCAGACCGTGGCCGCCGCCCTGATAGGCGAAGCTGGCGTCGGTGTAGCGGTCGCACAGCACACAGGCCCCGCGCTCCAGTGCCGGCCGGATGACGCGCAATGTGTGGTCGCGGCGCGCGCCGAACATCAGCAGGGCTTCGGTCAGCACGTCCATCGGTTCGTGCAGCAGCAGTTCGCGCAGTCGCTCGGCCAGTGCCGTGCCGCCGGGTTCACGCGTGGCCACCACCTCATGGCCCTGGGCCCGCAGCCAAGCGGCCACGGCCTGCAGGTGCGACGATTTGCCGGCGCCGTCGATGCCCTCGACGGTGATGAACAGACCGCGGCTCAATGCGCCCGCGGCCATCCGGCGCAGCGGCTCATCGGCTGGCGGCGATGCCGCGCTGGTACTGGTTCACGGCGCGATTATGGTCGGCCAGATGGCGGCTGAAGACGCTGCTGCCGTCGCCGCGGGCGACGAAGTACAGCGCGTCGGTGGCCTGCGGCCGCACCGCAGCGCGCAGCGAGGCCGCACCCGGCAAGGCGATGGGCGTCGGCGGCAGGCCGCCGCGGGTGTAGGTGTTGTAAGGCGTGTCGGCGAGCAGGTCACGCCGGCGCAGGTTGCCGTCGAAGGCCTCGCCCAGGCCGTAGATCACCGTCGGGTCGGTCTGCAGCAGCATGCCGATGCGCAGGCGGTTGACGAACACGCCGGCCACGAGAGCCCGGTCGGCCTCCAGCCCGGTCTCCTTCTCGACGATGGACGCCAGGATCAGCGCCTCGTCGGCACTTTTCAGGGGTGTGTCGGGGGCGCGCTGTGCCCAGGCCTGTGCCAGCCGGTCTTGCAGCGCGCCGTGGGCCCGCCGCAGCACGGTCAGGTCGCTGACGCCGCGGCTGTAGGCATAGGTGTCGGGGAAGAAACGGCCCTCCGCCGGCACACCGGGCGCGCCGATGGCGGCCATCAGTTCGGCGTCGGACAGGTCACGCGTCAGCGGTTTCAGCGACGGTGCCGCGGCCAGGGCGGCACGCATCTGACGAAGCGTCCAGCCTTCGATGATGCGCACGGTCTCCAGCACCTCGTCGCCGCGCACCATCTTGTCCAGCAGGCTGCGCGGCGTGACGCCGGCGTGCACCTCGTAGCTGCCGGCGCGGATGCGCTGCGCCTGGCCGGAGAAGCGGAACCATTCGTACAGTGCCCGCGGAGGGGCCTGCACGCCGGCCGCGACCCAGGCCGCGGCCACGGCACGAGGGGTATCGCCGGGCTCGATGGAGAGTTCGACCGACGGTGTGGCCAGCGGCAGCGGGCTGTCCAGCCAGCGCCAGGCCAGCCACGCGGCCACGGCCGTGGCCAGCACCGCCAGCAGCAGCAGCGATACGAGCACGCGCCACAGCATGCGCCCGGCCGATCGCCGTCTTGTCCGTGGCCCTGCCTGCCGCCGCTTCATCGCGCATCATGATAATTGGCGCATGCTCAGCCCCCTGCTCAGCCCCTTGTCCAAGCCCTTGTCCATGACCTCGCCCATGACCTCGCCCATGACCTCGCCCACGCACGCGTCCGCCGCCCTGCCCTCTGGCGCCCTGCGCCTGGCCGATTGGGGCGTGATCCGTGTCCGCGGCGAAGACGCGCGCAGCTTCCTGCAAGGTCAGCTGACGCAGGACGTGAAGGGCCTGACGCCCGAGCATGCGCGCCTGGCCGGCTGGTGTTCGGCCAAGGGCCGGCTGCTGGCCAGCTTCGTGATGTGGTCACCCGCGCCAGAGCAGGTGCTGCTGGCCTGCAGCGCCGACCTGCTGGCGCCGACGCTGAAGCGGCTGTCGATGTTCGTGATGCGTTCCAAGTGCAAGCTCGACGACGCCAGCGCCGACTTGCCACTGTGGGGCCTGGCTGGCAGCAGTGCGTCGGCCTGGCTGGGCGATGCGGCTGCGGCGCCGGCCTGGTCCGTGCTGGCTGGGGCGGGCGTGGCGAATGTTGCGAATGTGACGAACGCGACGAATGCGGCGGAAGGGTCGGGCGCGGCTGCGGGGATGGCACTGCGGCTGCCTGACGCGGCGGTGCATGGCCAGTCCGTACCGCGCTGGCTGTGGCTGCCGCCGCAGCCTGATGCCGCACCGCCCTTGTCCGCGCTGGAGGCGGCGGTGTGGGCCGGGCTGGAGGCGCTCAGCGCCGTGCCGCGCATCGTCAGCGCGACGGCCGAGCAGTTCGTGCCGCAGATGGTCAACCTCGAGGTGGTCGGTGGCGTCAACTTCCAGAAGGGCTGCTACCCGGGCCAGGAAGTGGTGGCGCGCAGCCAGTACCGCGGCACGCTGAAGCGCCGCGCCTTCGTGCTGGCCGGTGAGGTGCCGATGGCGCCGGCGCAAGAGGTCTTCCACAGCGACGACCCCGGCCAGCCTGCTGGCGCCGTGGTGCTGGCCGGGCGCGACCCTGAAGGCAGCGGTGCCG
>JBBSCX010000431.1:0-2860 GCA_038249905.1 Burkholderiales bacterium | reverse complement strand
GTGCATGTCAGAAAAGCCTGGTTGTTGATCGGCGGCGATTCAGGCGCTGGACGCGGCAGCGCCTGGCCCGGGCGTCGGTGCTGCGGCTGAGCGCACAGCCCGCCCGCGCGATCGGCACGGCGCAGACGACGAACAGCAGCAACACCGTCGCGAGTTTCATGGCCGGCCCGCGACCTTCGTGCGCACCCACAGCTTGCGGGCCTCCTCGGCCCACAGCACCATGCTGGCCAGCGCCAGCAGCGGCAGCAGCGAGGCCGGCGGCAGCGGCACGGTGTGGAACAGCGTGTTCATCGGCGGCGCATAGAGCACCAGGGCCTGCAACAGCATGGACAACGACAGCCCGCCCAGCAGCCAGCGATTGCGCACGATGCGCAAGCCCAGCGCCGAGGCACGGGCCGACTGGCAGTTCAGCACGTTGAACCACTGGCACATGGCCAGCACGGTGAAGGTCTCGGTGCGCACGATCTCCAGCGCCACGCCCTGGCTCAGCCGCCACGCGAACCAGCCGAAGGTCACGGCTGCGATCAGCGGCGTCATCAGCGCCACGCGCCGCAGCATCTCGGCGCCGAGCAGGCGGTCGTCACGCGCCACCGGTGCACGCCGCATCTCGTCGCCGTCGGCCGGGTCCATCACCAGGTTCACCGTCACCGTGCCTTCGGTAACGATGTTGATCCACAGGATCTGCACCGCCACCAACGGCAGCGGGAAGCCGCCCACCAGCGCCAGCAGCAGCACCAGCACTTCGGCCATCGAGGTGGCGAAAAGATACAGGATCACCTTCTTCAGGTTGGCGTACACCACGCGCCCCTGCTGCACGGCGCTGACGATGGTGGAGAAGTTGTCGTCGGTGATGACGATCTTGGCCGCACTCTTGGCGACCTCGGTGCCGGTGATGCCCATGGCCACGCCGACATCGGCGCGCGCCAGCGCGGGTGCGTCGTTGACGCCGTCGCCAGTCATGGCAACGACTTCGCCACGGGCTTGCAGAGCCTCGACGATGCGCAGTTTCTGCGCCGGCTGCACGCGGGCGAAGACAGCGATGCCGGGCAGCGCGTCGCGCAGATCGGCCTCGCCCATGCGTTCGAGCTCGGGGCCATCGACGGCGCGTTCACCGTCGCGCGCGATGCCCAGTTCACGCGCGATCGCGAGTCCGGTGAGCTTGTGGTCGCCGGTGACCATGATCGGGCGGATGCCGGCAACTCGGCATTCCGCGACCGAGCGCTTGACCTCCTCGCGGGGCGGGTCGATCTGGCCCACCAGGCCGAGCAGGCGCGCGCGGCCGGCCAGCGCGTCGAAGCCGGCGCCCGCATCCAGGACGTCGTCTTCCAGCGTGGCAAATGCCAGCACGCGCAGAGCCTGCGTGGCCATGCCCTCGGCGGCATCGCGCGCGGCCTCCAGCGCCTCGTTGCCATCGGCGGCGCACAGTCGCAAAACTGCTTCTGGCGCGCCCTTGATTCACACGCGGCGCGGCGCATCGACAGCGGCGTGGCGCGTGGCCATCAGCTTGGTGTCGGAGTCGAAGGGCAGTTCGGCCTCGCGCGGCGCGGCAAGGCGCAAGGCGTCGATCGTCATGCCGGCCTTGCGCGCCAGCACCAGCAGCGCACCTTCGGTCGGGTCACCCAACACCGACCAGCCGGCGCGTTCAGCGTCAGGCGGCAGCAGTTCTGCGTCGTTGCACAAGGCGGCGGCCATGCACAGATCACGCAGCGCCGGGTCGGCTGCGTCAGCGGTCTCTTTGCACTCGTCGATGACCCCTTCAGGGACGTACCCGATGCCGCCGACACCGAACCGGCGACCGCCAGGCAACCACAGCGCCACGACAGTCATCTCGTTGCGGGTCAGGGTGCCGGTCTTGTCGCTGCAGATGACCGTGGTGGAGCCCAGCGTCTCCACTGCCAACGCCGGATGATGGCGCCGCGGTCGGCCATGCGCTGCATGCCCACCGCCAGCGCAATCGTCATCGCCACCGGCAGGCCCTCGGGCACCATTGAGACCATCTGGCTGATGGCCACCATCAGCACCTCGGACAGCGGCAGCTCGCGCCACATGCCCAGCAGCACCACCAGCACGAACAGCCCCAGCGCCGCCGCCACCAGGGCGCGGCCGAACTGCCCCAGACGCACTTCCAGCGGGGTCTTCGGCTCCTCGGCGCCTTCTGTCAGGCCAGCAATTCGGCCCACCTCGGTGTGGGCGCCGGTGGCGATGACGACGGCGCGCGCCCGGCCGGCGGTGACGTGGGTGCCGGAATACACCATGCAGCGACGATCGGCCAGACCGGTGGCTTCGGGCACCGCCGCCACCGATTTCGACACCGGCACCGACTCGCCGGTGAGTGCGGCCTCGGCCACCTGCAGCTGGGCTTCTTCAATCAGGCGCGCATCGGCAGCCACCGCGTCGCCGGCGGCCAGCAGCACGGTGTCGCCCGGCACGAGTTCGCGTGCCTCGACCACCAGTTCGCCGCCATCGCGCAGCACACGCACGCGCAGCGCGGCAAGCCGTCGCAGCGCCGCCATCGAACGTTCGGCCCGTCCTTCCTGGAAGCTGCCGATCAGCGCGTTGACCAGCACCACCGCCAGGATGACCCCAGCGTCGCCACGGTGCCCCAGCGCCACGGCGAGCACCGCGGCGACGAAGAGGATGTAGATCAGCGGGCTCTTGAACTGCCGCGCGAAGGTGCGCCAGATCGGCTTGGGCGGCGCCTCGGGCAGCGCGTTCGGGCCATGCCGCGCCTGTGCTCGCTGCACCTCGGCGGCTGGCAGGCCGCGCTGCGGATCGAGCTCGAAGTGCCGCAGCAGCTGCGCTGCCGGCAAGGCATGCCAGATCGGATCGATGCCGTCGGTCTTCCTGTCCGCCATTCAGC
>JBBSCX010000430.1:0-2870 GCA_038249905.1 Burkholderiales bacterium | reverse complement strand
GTCTTGTGGCCGAATGTTGAAGGTGCGCCAGATGCGCGCCACGTTCATCACCAGCACGGCCACGTCGCCATACGCCTGCAGGTAGTACTGCTCGCCCTCGGGGCCTTCGGGATGCGTCCACATCTGGCGGTGCACCTCCCAGTCGTGCGAGTTGTCGCGCAGCCACTGCTCGCGCACCTGCGGGTCATTGCCCGGGTTGACCAGCGGCTGCAGGGTTTCGTAACGCAACTCGGCGTACCAGCGCGGCTGCGGGTCGTTGTCCATGTAGCTCAGATTGGCCGTGGCAATGCCACCGTTGACGGCGATGCTGGCATTCGGGCGATGGCGCCCCGGCTGTTCGTGGTTGCCGATGGCGCCGAACTTGGCCGCATGCTGCAGGATTGCGCCGCCGCGCCAGGGAAACTGCGGGAACAATTGCTGGTAGGTGCCCTGCATCGCCGGGAAGAAGGCCGGGCGGGTGTTCGGATAGCGCCGCGGCAGCGTGGCGGCATTGGCGGGGCTCGTCAGCCAGGCCGGGTCGTAGCGGTCGAACCATTCCGAGGCCTGGCGCGGGGTGTCGACGTAATCACCGGCGAACAAGACCGCGTCCATGCGGCCGAACAGCTCTTCGGCCTTCTGCATGGCCGCAGGGAAGCCGTAGCGGTTCTGCTGATCCGAGGTCAACAAAATGCGCAGCGGCCGCCCCGCGCTGGGCAGCGGCTGAAGCGTGAATTCACCGCTGATGTGCACGCTGCCGTCGGCGGCGATGCTGCGCACGCGGTACGGCACGCGGCGGTCGGCCGACAGGCCTGTGGCAACGGCCTCGTGGCGCCAGACAGCACGGCTCACCACCTCGGTCAGCCCCATCCCCTGGGTCGCCGCTGTTCGCGAGCTGGCGTCCTCGAACATCCGCGCCATGCGCTCGGTGCTGGCGGCAGCGCGCTGGCGGCTGCGGCCGTCGCCGTAGATCAGCTCATGGCGCACGCCCTGGAAGTTGGACAGCCAGACAACCCGCACGCTGTCGGCGCCCGGGGCTTGCAGAAAGGGCTGGGTCAGCAGGCGCGGCGCGCCGGCCGGCAACTCGGCCACGGTGGCTTGCGCAGCGCGCTGTGGGCCGCTGGCCCAGGCTGCGGGCGTCGTCAGCGGCAGCAGGGTGGCAAGCGTCAGCGCGGCCAGCGCCCGGGGTGGGCATGTCGATGGCATTTTTCCTCCAGTGGGTGGCGGGTTGGGTCGGGTGCGGGCGGGTGGGAGACTGCGTCAGCGCCCGACCCTGCGAGACAGTACGAATGGCGAATGACGCACCCATGACTGGGCCCGCGCCGAGTGGGCCCAAATTGCGCGCCATGCCTGCACCGGTCCTGCACCCGCACGCCCTCGTTGCCATGTCCCGTCCAAGGCACACGGCTTATATTCATGTTCGAGGTGCGGCGCCGGTCGCTGGATGCGCTGGCGGTGGTTCGCGACCTTTACCGGGAACTGACATGCAAATTCTGTGTTCGACGTTGTTGCTTGTCGTCAGCGCCGCGCTCCTTGTGTCGTGCGCCACGTCCACCCCGTCGCCGGTGGCGCACACGATCGCCGGTGTCACGCTGCCGGCGCCTCTGCCGCCGCGTCCGCAGGTTGAAAGTTTCCACGGCGTGGCCCTCGAGGACCCTTGGCGTTATGTGGAGAAGGTCGACGACCCGCTGGTAGCGGCGTG
This sequence comes from Burkholderiales bacterium, assembly GCA_038249905.1. Classification (GTDB taxonomy): domain Bacteria; phylum Pseudomonadota; class Gammaproteobacteria; order Burkholderiales; family Burkholderiaceae_C; genus Rubrivivax. Next base: position 1,192 of record JBBSCX010000430.1, on the reverse strand, counting down.
GATGAAGGCTCAGGCCGACGCCACGCAACAGATCCTGGCGCGCATTCCCGGACGCGATGCGCTGCTGGCGCGCGTGCGAGAGATCGACGCCGCGGCTGCCGGGCAAGTCGGGGCGCTGCGTCGGACCGACGGCGGCCGCCTGTTCTTTACCCGGCGCGAGCCCGGAGAAAATCAGTTCAAGCTGATCGTGCGTGACAACGCGGCCGGCGCCGACCGGGTGCTGGTCGATGCAGAAGCGCTGGGCAAGCGCGCCGGACAGCCATTGGCCATCCTGGATTTCGCGCCCTCCCACGACGGGCGCCATCTGGCCTACACCCTGCAGGTGGGCGGCAGCGAGATCGGCGAGTTGCACGTGATGGACGTGCAGACCGGGCAGGACATCACGACCCCGATCAACCGCATTCGCTTTGCAAGTACCAGCTGGCTGCGCGATGGCAGCGGCTTCTTCTTCTCGCGGTTGCGCGAGGGTTACGAGACGATGCCCGCCACCGAAAAATTCGGTGACCGCACCACCCATTTCTTTTCGCTGCCTACCCGGCAAACGCAGCCGGTGTTCAGCGCGCTGCGCAATGCCGAGCTGAAGCTGCCGCTGTTTGCTGCCGGATTCATCAGCGAGATTTCAGGAACCAACCTGGCAATGCTGGGAGTCGCGCTCGGTGTCGACCGAAACCAGGTGCTGTACCTTGGCGACCTGAAGGCGGCCGTGGAAGGCAAGGCGCAATGGCGCAAGGTCATCGATACGGCGGACGAAGTGCGCAGCTACGCGGTCACGCGCGACTGGATCTATGTCCTGTCGGCGAAGGGCAGCCCGCGCCATCGACTGCTGCGCATGCCGCTGACGGCGCCCGATCTGACAAAAGCCGAGGTCGTGGTGGCGGCCAGTGACGAGGTGCTGGTGAACGTGGTCGGCGCGCGTGACGCCGCCTATCTGATCAAGCGCCGCGGCCCTGCGATGCAATTGGTGCGGCTGGCGCACGCGGCGCCGCAAGCGCAGTCGATCAACCTGCCTTTCGAGGGCACGGTGAGCGTGCTGGCGGCGGATGCCAACCAGGATGGCCTCATGTTCGGTGTCAGCGGCTGGACCCGGGCAGCGCAGCGTTTTTCTTACCTGCCGGGCAGTGCGCCGGTGCCACTCGCGCTGGCCCGCGCGGGCGCCTTCGACGCGCCGCCCGAGCTCATCGTGCGCGAGGTG
>JBBSCX010000429.1:0-2884 GCA_038249905.1 Burkholderiales bacterium | reverse complement strand
CAGTGCGACGATGGCCGCCAATTGCCGGCCGGACGGCGACAGCGCGGCGGCGCGCAGGTCGGGCTCGCGGAAGAACTCCAGCGCTGGCGGCGGCGTGTCGGGCGCAGCTGGGTCGGCCGCAGCGCCCGGGGCCGAGGTCGCTGCAGCCGCAGATGCGGCCGCAGCCGCCGCGTCCTGCGCAGCCACCGGCGCGCACACCAGCCCGGCAACGCCAATGCCCAGGCACAGGCCGCTGACGACCGCCCTGCGCCGAGCCCTGCACCAAACCCCATCCGGTGCCTCGACCCGGGCCAAGATCGCCCGGCAAACATCCGCCCACAGCACACTGCTCGAAAACACGGTCCACTTCACGGTGCCACCTCCGCTGCCGATGCAAGGCGGCAGCAGGACGCCACACGCCACGGCGCCATTCTGCCGTTCGGTCGGTCCGTCAGGTGGTCGGCGCGCGGTGCTGGCAGGACGCCTGCAGGCGCCCTCCTTCATCGGGGGATGGGCGTGTGCTGCGGCCTTACTTGAAGCCGACGCGGTCCAGCATCTGCTGCACGACCGCGGTGTTGGCGCCAACCTGGGCGATGGGCACGGTCTCGGCCTTGAAGCGGCCCAGGGCCAGCAGCGCCGGATTTTCGGTGCTGATGCCGGCGACGACCGGGTACTCGTTGTTGCCGTCAGCAAAGTACCGCTGCGCGCTGTCGCTGGCCAGGTACTCGATGAACTTGACCGCCGCCTCGCGGTTCTTCGCGTGCCGCGCCACCGCAGCACCGGAGATGTTGACGTGCGTGCCCGCCCCGGCCTGGTCGGGGGAGACGACGCTGATGCGTGCCACCACCGCCTGGTCTTCGGGCCGCTGTGAACGCATCAGCCGCGCGACGTAGTAGCTGTTGGTGAGGGCGTAGCCGCATTCGCCACTGGCGACGGCGCGAATCTGGTCGGTGTCGCCGCCCTTGGGCGCCCGCGCCAGGTTGGCCACCAGGCCCTTCAGCCAGGCTTCGGTGGCCTGCGGGCCCTGCTGTGCAAGCACCGAGCCGAACAGGCTCAGGTTGTAGGGGTGCGAGCCGCTGCGCACGCAGAACTGGCCCTTCAGTGCCGGGGCGGCCAGCTTGGCATAACTGTCGACGTCTGCGGCCTTCAAGCGCGCCTTGTCATACACGACGACCCGTGCGCGGGTGGACATGCCAAACCATTGCGCACCCGCTGCCGTCTCACCGCCACGGAACTGCGCCGGGATGCGTTGTTCGAGCAGCGCGCTCTTCACCGGCTGGAAAAGGCCGTCTTGTTCACCGCGCCACAGGCGCGCGGCGTCAACCAGCAGGATCACATCTGCCGGGCTGGACGAACCTTCGGCCTTCAGCCGCGCCAGCAGGCCGGCGTCGTCGGCCTCGATGCGGTTGATGCGGATGCCGGTGGCCTTGGTGAAGTCGCTGTAGAGCGCTTCGTCGGTCTGGTAGTGGCGGGCGGAGTACAGGTTCAGCACCGGCTGCTGGGCCGCGGCCAGACCGGGCCAAAGGACAGCAGTGGCGCCAACGGTAAAAGCAGCCGCAGCGCATGCAGCAGTGGCCAGGGCGCGCAGGGAGCGCAGCGGGCGCAGGGAAGGGTGCAGGGATCGACGGAGGTTCATGGCGGGGTGCTTTCCTGAGGCTGTGGACAAGTGACGGGCCACTGTAACGCAATTACGAATCGTTGTCATTCGCATAAGCATGTTCGCTGCCTGCCGTGCAGCGAGGTGGCCACCCGCCCCCAAGCTTCAAGCCGAGAGTTGCGCCCAGAGCTTGTCCAGCCGCTTGGCGCTGACGGGCTGTGGCGTGCGCAGCTCCTGCGCGAAGAGGCTGACGCGCAGTTCCTCCAGCAGCCAGCGGTACTCGTCCAGCCGCGCGTGGCTGGCGCCGCGCAGCTCGGCCACCCGCCGCGTCCAGCGCTGCTCCAGCGGGCGCATCTCGGCCAGACGCGTGCTGTCGCGGACGGGGTCGGCGCGCCACTTGTCCAGGCGCAGCACCACGCCCTTCAAGTAGCGCGGCAGGTGCTGCAGCGCGGGCCACGGCGTGTCCTGCAAAAAGCGCTTGCCGACCAGGCGCTGCAGTTGCGCCGCGATGTCGTCGGCCACTTCCTTGGGCACTTTGCTGTCCTTGAGCTTGCGCTGCGCCGCCGCATGGTCGGCCAGCACCGTGCCAGCGACACGCGCCACCTCGGCGGCGATCAGGTTCAGGCGCGCCCGCCCCTCATCGACCCGCTTCGTGAAGGCTGCAGCGTCGGTCGGCAGCGGGTCGACCAGGAAGGCGCGGTCCAGCGCCACGGCGATGACCTGTTCGCGCAATTCCTCCAGCGTGCCCAGGGCCAGGTACAGGCCGGCCATGCGCGTCAGCTCGGGGATGTTCTTCTCCAGATACTTCAGCGGGTCCTTGATCTGCAGCGCCACCAGGCGGCGCAGTCCGGCGCGGTGCTTCTGCACCGCCGCCTCCGGCTCGTCGAAGACTTCGACCTCGACATGGCTGCCGCGGTCGATCAATGCCGGGAAGCCGACCAGGGTCTGGCCGGCCTTGCGGATCTCCAGCAGTTCGGGCAATTCGCCGAAGGTCCATGCGGTGTGGCGCTCGGCCACGGCCGGGGCGCTGGCTGCGGGAAGCGGCACGAGCATGGCCACCACGCCGCGGCCCCGGGGCATGACGGCGCCGGCAATGGGCGGCGCATTGGATGGTGCGACGAACGACGCGGAGGACGATGCATCCGACGATCCCAACGACGACCGATCGCCCATCACCCCGCTCTCGCGCTTCAACGCCGCCAGCGCCTGGAACGCACTGCGCGCCTGCCCGCCGAGTTCGGCCTTCAGCCCGGCCACGTCGCGTCCCATGCCCAGCTGCCGGCCGTGTTCATCGACCACGCGCAGGTT
>JBBSCX010000428.1:0-2884 GCA_038249905.1 Burkholderiales bacterium | reverse complement strand
CGGCTCCGCCACCGCTCCTTTCCCGGTGGTCGTCTGCTGCGCACGCCGGCCCTGGTACTGGGCATGGCCTGGTACCGGCTGCGGGACCTGTTGGGATGAGTGCCGACATGTTGGACGCCATTTTGAAAGCCCCGTCGCCGAAGCGCCCCGTGGTGCTGGTCTCGGCCTGCAACCGCATGCTGGGCGAACACCCCTTCCACGTCGTCGGCCGCAAGTATGTCGAGGCCGCGCGCCTGGCCGGTGCGCTGCCGCTGGTGGTGCCGCGGCTGGATGCCGATGAGATCGAGGCCGCGCTCGATGCCGCCGACGGCCTGCTGCTGACGGGGTCGCCGTCCAATGTGCATCCCTCGCATTTCGGCGAGGCCGTTCACGACGACAGCCTGCCGCTGGACCCCTTGCGTGACGACTGGACGCTGCCGCTGCTGCGCGCCGCCCTGGCGCGCGGCCTGCCGCTGCTGGCCATCTGCCGCGGCGCGCAGGAGGTCAATGTGGCGCTCGGTGGCAGCCTGCACCAGGCCGTGCAGGAACAGCCCGGCCTGGCCGACCATCGCGCCCGCGACGGGGCCCCGGCCGAGCTGCAATACGCGCCGGCACACACCGTGAATGTGCTGCCCGGCGGCCTGCTGCACCGCATCGTCGACACGCCGCGCTTCGAGGTCAATTCGCTGCACGGGCAGGGCGTCAAGCGTCTGGCTGAGGGCCTGCGCGTCGAGGCCACCGCGCCCGACGGCATGGTCGAGGCCTTCAGCCTGCCGGCCCACCCCGGCTTCGCGCTGTGCCTGCAGTGGCACCCTGAATGGCGGGCGGCGGACAATCCACAGTCGATGCAGATTCTGGCCGCCTTCGGCGCCGCTGCCCGTGCCTGGCGCGACCGCGCCAACCCCGTGCGCAGTGCCCTGCCCTTGCGCCCCGACTGAAGCCGCCGCACCAAGCTCCGCCCACGCCGACACCAGGCCGACACCAGGCCGACACCAGGCCGACAGCACCCCGATACAAGGCCGATACAAGGCCCAAACGAACGCCAATCCACCGCGCCCATGAACACCCGCCGTACCAATACTTTCGCCGAGCTCGAGCAGTGGCTCGACCTCAACCGCGTGACCGAGATCGAGTGCCTGGTGCCCGACCTGACCGGTGTGGCGCGCGGCAAGATCCTGCCGCGGCAGAAGTTCAACGAAGACCGCGGCATGCGCCTGCCCGAGGCCGTGGTAGCGATGGGCGTGACGGGTGAGTTTCCGGAAGAAGGCGCCTACTACGACGTCATCAAGCCCACCGACCGCGACATGCACCTGCGGCCGGACCCCAGCACGGTGCGCATCGTTCCCTGGGCCACCGACCCCACGGCCCAGGTCATCCACGACTGCTACGACCGCGAGGGTCTGCTCGTGCCGTTCGCGCCGCGCAGTGTGCTGCGCCATGTGTGCGATCTGTTCGACGCGCAGGGATGGTCGCCGGTGGTGGCGCCCGAAGTCGAGTTCTATCTGGTCGCGCGCAACACCGACCCCAACGTGCCGCTGAAGCCGCCAGTGGGCCGCAGCGGCCGCAGCGAGACCGGTCGCCAGGCCTACAGCATCGACGCGGTGAATGAATTCGACCCATTGTTCGAAGACGTCTACGCCTATTGCGAAAAGATGGAGCTGAACGTGGACACCCTGATCCACGAGGTCGGTGCCGGGCAGATGGAGATCAACTTCTTTCACGCCCACCCGCTGGGCCTGGCCGACGAGGTCTTCTTGTTCAAGCGCACGGTGCGCGAAGCGGCGCTGCGCCACAACATGTTCGCCACCTTCATGGCCAAGCCGATTGCCGGCGAGCCCGGCAGCGCGATGCACATCCACCAGAGCATCGTCGACAAGGCCACGGGCATGAACATCTTCAGCAACCCCGACTTCACGGCCAGCAAGGAGTTCTACTGGTACATCGGCGGACTGCAGAAGTACATCCCGGCGGCGATGGCGCTGTTCGCGCCCTACGTCAACAGCTACCGCCGGCTGGTGCGCAGCAACGCGGCGCCCATCAACATCCAGTGGGGCACCGACAACCGCACGGTCGGCATCCGCAGCCCGGTCGCGGACGCGGCCGCAAGGCGCATCGAGAACCGCGTCATCGGCGCCGATGCCAACCCGTATGTGGCGCTGGCCGCCACGCTGGCCTGCGGCTATCTGGGCATCATGAACAAGATCGAGCCGGCGCCGGAATGCAAGGGCGACGCCTACCTCGCCGACTTCCAGCTGCCACGCAGCCTGAGCGAGGCGCTGACCCTGCTGCGCAACGAAGCCGATCTGGCGGCGGTGCTGGGCCGGGACTTCATCACCGTCTACACCGAGGTGAAGGAGATCGAGCACGCCGAGTTCATGAAGGTGATTTCGCCCTGGGAGCGGGAACATCTCTTGCTGCATGTCTAGGAGACACCCATGAATGCACCGGAACACGGCATCCAGCAACAGGGCACCGCGCGCGCGCCCCTACCCGTGCCCACGCCCATGCGCACGACAGCCCAGTGGCAGGCGGCCGATGCCGCGCACTTCCTGCATCCTTTCACCGACTTCCAGTCGCTGGCGAAGAAGGGCGCGCGCATCATCGAGCGCGCCGACAACATCTGGCTGTGGGACAGCGAGGGGCACAAGCTGCTCGACGCCATGAGCGGCCTGTGGTGCGTCAACGTCGGCTACGGCCAGACGGCGCTGGTGGACGCCGCAGCGCGGCAGATGCAGCAATTGCCCTTCTACAACGCCTTCTTCCAGACCGCGACGCCACCGGCGATCGCATTGGCCGAGGTGCTGGCCGAGGTGGCGCCACCGGGCTTCGAGCATGTGTTCTTCGCCGGCAGCGGCAGCGAGGGCAACGACACCATCGTGCGCATGGTGCGTCGCTACTGGGACCT
>JBBSCX010000427.1:0-2893 GCA_038249905.1 Burkholderiales bacterium | reverse complement strand
CTCGTCGCCGCTGGCCCGCGTGGCCGAGATCAAGCGCCCGGTATTGCTGGCCTGGGGCCGGCTGGACCGCCGCGTGCCCGAAGAGCATGCCGACCGCTTCGTCAAGGCAGCGCGCGCGGCGAGCGCGGCGGGCGTGAAGATCGAGTCCGTCTCCTGGCGCCTTGTGCCCCACGGCCGCGCACTTGCCCGTGGCAGTGGCCGGGCTGCCACCGCAGCGGCCCAAGGCCCATGCACACACACGATGCACCGCGCTTCGAACACCCTGAACAACGCTCGGGACTGGCGCTGCACAGTGCCGGTTTGGGCGTGTGGGACCTCGACGTCATCCAACACCGCGTGCACTGCTCGCCGCAATGGAAGGCAATGCTCGGCTATGGCGATGTGGACGAGGCCGAGCCGACATCGGTGTGGCGCGAACGAGCGCACCCCGAAGACCGGCCAGGCATGCTGGTGGCGCTCGCCGGCCATCTGAGTGGCGCCAACGCAAGCTACGACTGCGAATTCCACCTGCGTGCCGGCGACGGCCGTTGGCGCTGGGTGCTGTCGCGCGGGCGCGTGGTGCGGCGAGGCCCGGCCGGCGAACCGCTGCGCGCGGTGGGCACATTGACCGACCTGAGCGACCGCCGGGAGGCGGAATTGATGCGCGCCCAGCGCGACCGCGCCGAGGCCGAGCGGCACGCCATGGCCGAATTGCTGTCGCGCATGAGCCACGAACTGCGCACGCGGCTGAAAGCGCTGCTGGGCGTTGCGCAATTGCTCGGGCCGCGCCTGGACGGCGCGGAGGTCGGGGCCCAGCGACGTGACCTGGCGCAGATCGAACACGCCGGCTGGCAGTTGCTGGCGCTGATCGACGAAATGCTGCAGCCGTCGGACGAGCATGCCAGGCAACGTGCCGAGGCGTCGATGCCCGCAATGGCAAACCGCGAAGCAGCAGAATTCGGTGATGAGCACCGACACGCGCCCGCCCTTGCCCCCCTTTACGCTTGAGACCGCGCGCCAGAAGGTGCGCATGGCCGAGGACGCCTGGAACAGCCGCGACCCGGCGCGTGTGGCGCTGGCCTACACGCCCGATACGGTATGGCGCAACCGGGCCGAGTTTCCAGTCGGCCGCGAACAGGTGCGGGCGTTCCTGGAGCGCAAATGGGCACGAGAGCTGGACTACCGGCTGATCAAGGAACTGTGGGCCCACGACGGCGCCCGCATCGCTGTGCGCTTTGCGTACGAATGGCACGACGACGCCGGCAACTGGTTTCGCAGTTACGGCAACGAGAACTGGGAGTTCAGCGATCAGGGCCTGATGCACCGGCGCTTTGCCAGCATCAACGACCGGCCGATGGCCCCAGCAGAACGCCGGTTCTTCTGGCCGCAGGGGCGGCGGCCCGACGACCATCCGGGGCTGAGCGAACTCGGACTGTGATGTCGCCGTCGATGGCCCGGCGGGTGCGCACGGCCCCGATGTTCGCCGAGACGGCATAACGCATTAAACATACTGATCGCGCTTGCTGCGGCTGCAGCTGCAGCTCTGCGACGCCGCTTCAAGGCCCCGCGCGCCGGCAGACCGGCGCGGCATCGGCACACTGCGGGCATGAATCAAGCATCAATGCCCTGTTCTTCAGATTCGCCCGCCCCGCCCATGATCCGCCTGCAGGGTCTCAGCATGCACTACACGCTGGGTGCCTCGCGCATCGACGTGCTGCGTGATGTCGACCTGTCCGTGCCTGCCGGGCAGACGGTGGCGGTGACGGGCCCCTCGGGGTCGGGCAAGACCTCGCTGTTGCTGTTGCTGGCGGGGCTGGAACGCCCGGCGGCCGGTCAGGTGTGGCTGGACGGGCTGCGTCTGGACACGCTGGGCCGTGACGCGCTGGCCGACCTGCGCCGCGACCGCATCGGCATCATCTTCCAGTCCTTCCACCTGCTGCCCAGCCTGACGGCGCTGGACAACGCCGCCCTGCCGCTGCAGATCGCCGGCCGGCGCGATGCATTGCCGCAGGCCCGCGCGCTGCTTGAAAGGGTGGGCCTGGGCGCCCGTCTGCACCACTACCCTTCGCAGCTTTCGGGTGGCGAGCAGCAACGTGTGGCCATCGCGCGTGCGCTGGTGCACCGCCCGGCGGTCTTGCTGGCGGACGAGCCGACCGGCAACCTCGACGACCACACCGGCGAGAAGGTGCGTGAATTGTTGTTCGAACTGCAGCGCGACATCGGCACCACGCTGGTGCTGGTGACGCACGACCCCGACTTCGCGGCGCGTTGCGACCGTGTGCTGCGGCTGCACGAGGGGCGGCTGGTGGAACGTCGGTCCGACAGCATCGAGACGCCAGCCGGCGCATGGGCCGACGTTGCCGCGCCATTGGTGCCTGCGCCATCCGTCCCTGCGAAATCAGTCCCTGCGCCATCCGTCGCCGCCCACCCCACGGCTCACCCCAATGCCGGCCGCGATGCGCTTCCTGTTTGACCTGGCCTGGCGCGACCTGCGCACCGGCGGCCGTGCGCTGTGGGTGTTTTGCGCCTGCCTGGTGCTGGGGGTGGCCCTGGTGGCGGCGGGCGGCGGGCTGACGCGCCAGGTGGCCGGCGCGCTGCAGGCCGATGTGCGCGCGCTGTTCGGCGGCGACGTGGTGCTGGACGCCGAGCGCCCGGCGACGGCGGCGCAGCGCGAATGGATGGCCGCGCGCGGCACGGTGTCGCACGCGGTGCAACTGCGCACCATGCTGCGCGCGGCCGATGGCCGTTCGCAGCTGGTGGAACTGCAGGCTGCCGATGCCGCCTACCCTCTGGTCTGGCGCCTGCTCTTGATTCCTGAGCTGGCTCTTGATCTGTTGCATGACGGGTCGAACGTCGTATAGAACGACGGGTAGATGCACCAGGGGCTGGGGGATCGCGACGGTCTATGTGGCAT
>JBBSCX010000426.1:0-2896 GCA_038249905.1 Burkholderiales bacterium | reverse complement strand
GAGCCCTTCACCTTCTACCTGGCGGTGGCGGGGCTGTACCTGGCGATCACGACGGTGTCGATCTGGCTGCTGGGCCGGCTGGAGAAGCGCTACAGCCTGGGCGTGCGCCAGGTGGCGTTCTGAGCATGATCGACTGGGACGTCATCGCCGGCAGCCTGCCCGACTTCGCCGTCGGCTTGCGCACCTGCCTCGTGTTGCTGGCCATCAGCGGCCTGACGGGCCTGGTGCTGGCCGTGCCGCTGGCCGTGGCGCGGGTGTCTTCTCGCGCCTGGCTGTGGCGGCCGGTGTGGCTGTTCACCTACGTCGTGCGCGGCACGCCATTGCTGGTGCAACTGTTCTTGATCTATTACGGCGCGGCGCAGTTCGAGGCCGTGCGCGAAACCTTTCTGTGGCCGCTGTTGCGCGAGGCTTGGTTCTGCGCCTGGCTGGCCTTTGCCATCAACACCACGGCCTACACCACCGAGATCTTTGCCGGCGCCCTGCGTGCGACGCCCTCGGGCGAGGTCGAGGCGGCGCGTGCCTATGGGCTGTCGGGCATCAAGCTGTACACCCGCATCCTGTTGCCCAGTGCCCTGCGCCGCGCCTTGCCGCAGTACAGCAACGAACTGGTCGGCCTGATGCATGCCACCGCCATCGCCAGCACCGTGACCCTGGTGGACGTGACGCGCGTGGCCCGCGACGTCTATGCCATCCACCTGCTGCCGGCCGAGGCCTTCGGTACGGCGGCCGTCATCTACTTCGTGCTCACCTTCACCATGGTGGGCCTCTTCCGGCTGCTGGAACGCCGCCTGATGCGCCACTTGCAGACCGAGCGCCGGGATGCCGGCGCCACGCCCCCGGCCGTCGGTGGTGCCGCGACACGGGCGGCCTGAACCCGCCTGCACCCGCCTGAATCCGACCGAGCCCGACCGAGCCCACCGAGCCCGCCTGAACCTGAGACCCCACCGCGCATGCAAGCCCACGACATCGACCTTCTCAGCCCGGCGCCGGGCGTGCAGCACCGACTGCGCGTCTGGCGCGCCGGGCAGCCCGGACGCGGTCCCAAGGCCGTCATCCAGGCCGCGCTGCATGCCGACGAGGTGCCCGGCATCCTGGTGGCGCATGCGCTGCGTGAACGCCTGGCGACATTGGACGCCGCCGGCGCCGTCGTCGGCGAGGTGCTGCTGCTGCCCTACGCCAATCCGGCCGGCCTCGCGCAGCAGTTGCTGGGCCAGCACCAGGGTCGCTTCAACCTCGGCGACGGCGTCAACTTCAATCGCAGCCACCCCGAACTGGGCGCCGCAGTGGCGGCGGCGGTGGGCCATCGCCTGGGCGCCGACGCACTCGAGAACGTCGCCACCGTGCGCGCGGCCTTGCGTCAGGCCGCGGCGGCGCTGAAGTCCACCACCCCGATGCAGGACCTGAAGAACCGGCTGGTGGCCCAGGCCATCGATGCCGACATCGTGCTCGACCTGCATTGCGATTCGCAGGCCGCCATGCACCTGTACGCGCTGACGCCGCAGGGCGACATCGCCGCCGAACTGGGTGCGCTGCTGGGCGCCGAGGCCGTATTGCTGGCCACCGAAAGCGGCGACTCGCCCTTCGACGAGGCCTGCAGCCGGCCGTGGCTGCAGTTGCAGCAGCAGTTTGCGCAAGCCGCGATCCCGCTGGCCTGCTTCAGCGCCACGGTCGAGTTGCGCGGCGAGGCCGACACCGACCACCGCGTGGCGGCCCGCGACGCCGACGCCATCGTGCAGTTTCTGCGCCGCCGCGGCGTCATCGCTGGCGACCCGGGCCCGCTGCCGGCGCCACGCTGCACGCCGACGCCACTGGCCGGGTCCGAGCCCGTCACCGCGCCGCATGCCGGGGTGATCGTGTTCCACGCCGAGCCCGGTGCGCGCATCGAGGCCGGGCAGGTGGTGGCCGACATCGTCGATGCCGACACCGGCGCAGTCACCGCTGTGCGCGCGCAGTCGGGCGGCGTGCTGTACGCCCGCATCGCCACCCGCTGGGCCACGCCGGGCAAGCGTCTGGCGAAGATCGCGGGCACGTCGCTGGCGCGCACCGGCAAGCTGTTGAGCCCGTGATGAAGATGAACGAACCGACCGCCGTGCCGGGCGCCGCATTGGGCACCTCAATGGGCACCTCACTTAGCACCTCACCGGGCAGAGAACCGGGCGCAGAACGCACCGCAGAACTGACCGCTGCGGGCAGCGCCACCATTGCCGACGCCCGCCCGCTGCAACTGCAGGCCGAGGGCATCCGCAAGCGCTTCGGCACGAACGAGGTGCTGAAGGGCCTGGGGGTGCGGGCACATGCCGGCGACGTGATCTCGATGATCGGCAGCAGCGGCAGCGGCAAGAGCACTTTTCTGCGCTGCTTGAACCTGCTGGAGCAGCCCAACGCCGGCCGCATCGTCGTCGGCGGCGAAGAACTGGCCCTGGTGCCCGACCCGCGCAGCCCCGATGGCGCGCTGAAGGCGCAGGACCCGAAGCAGTTGCAGCGCCTGCGCGCGCAGGTGGCGATGGTGTTCCAGCACTTCAACCTGTGGGCCCACATGACGGCGCTGGAAAACGTCATCGAAGCGCCGGTGCAGGTGCTGGGCCTGAGCAAGGCCGAGGCCACCGAGCGCGCCGAAACCTATCTGCAGCGTGTCGGGGTGGCGCACCGCAAGAACGCCTACCCGGCGCACTTGTCGGGTGGCGAACAGCAGCGGGTGGCGATTGCACGCGCATTGGCGATGGAGCCGCGCGTGATGCTGTTCGACGAACCGACTTCGGCGCTGGACCCCGAACTGGTGGGCGAGGTGCTGCGCGTGATGCGCAGCGTGGCCGAAGAGGGCCGCACGATGATCGTGGTGACGCACGAGATGAGCTTCGCGCGCGAGGTCAGCAACCACGTCGTCTTCCTGCACCAG
>JBBSCX010000425.1:0-2919 GCA_038249905.1 Burkholderiales bacterium | reverse complement strand
CACCACCCTTTGCACCCTGATGGTGGGCAGCGGCACCGGAGGCGGCCGAATGCGGACTTCCGGCGGCGGCACGAAAGACGGCGGAGGCGGCTGCAGCACGGGCAGGTCCAGCGGTGGCGGCGGTGCCGGCGGGGGCGCCTCTGGCGGCCGAAGCACATCGACGACCAGCGGCGGCAAGTCGATGTCGATGACCCGGACGCCCATCGTCTGCAGCAACAACCACAGCAGAAGAATGTGCAACACGACGACCAACCCCAGCCCGGTCGCGTTGCGCGCCGGAGGGGGTCCGATCGAAGGTGTCAACAGCATGGAGGAACGAGCCGGCGATGATGGTCGAGGACTGCAACCCGCACCGGCAATTTCGGTGCCTGCGCAAGCCGTCGCTTTCCGGCCAGCCCGACGCGCCTTCAGCTGCAGCCCGCCAGCGGCGGCGCAGGCACGGCCCGAGCGCCCTGGCAACGCGGGAGCCGTTGTTGCTGGGGAAGGGCATGCTTGCGCGACGCATACTCGCCATCGCTGGCGGCGGCATTCGCGGCCTGATCACCTGCATCTGGCTCGGCGGCGTTGCCGACGCGCGGGGCAGCGCCGAAAAATCCGGCCTGGTCGAACACCTCGACCTGCTGGCGGGCACCTCGACCGGCGCGATCGTCGCTTGCGGGCTTGGCGCGGGCCTGAAGCCGGCCGTCATGGCCGAGTTGTACCGCGAGCATCGCCAAGAGATATTTCCGGGTCTGGCCGAATGCCTGTGGTCGCGCGCCGGCCGGTTGATCGACATTGCATGGCAACTGGTGGGCGACGCCTGCTTCCGCCTGCAGACCGAATTGCGCATCGGCATGGACGATCTGGACGACACCAGCCAGACCCACATCGTCGCGCTGGAGAAGCTGGTCAACGACTGCCTGCAGAGTGACAGCACGCGCCAGATGCTCGACCCACTGGCCAAGGCGATTTGAGCGCGAGACTGACGTTCATCGCGGGCTCGACCACCGCATCCGCCAACCGCATCCGCCAACCGCAAGCCGAACGACGCAAGCCGAACGCCGCCAACCGCCAACCACAAGCCACAAGCCGCAAGCCGCCAGGCTAGCCGCGCAAGGGTGGCATCGGATCGGATTGCGGCACGAAACTCATCGCCAGCCCGTTGCCACACCAGCGAAGCCCCAGCGGCGGGGGGCCGTCTTCGAAGATGTGGCCCTGGTGGCCGCTGCAGCGCGCGCAGTGGTATTCGGTGCGCGGCAGGACGAGTGCGTAGTCAGCCCGGGTGTCGAGGTGGCCGGCGATCGATTGCGTGAAGCTGGGCCAGCCGGTGCCGCTTTCATACTTGTAGCGGCTGTCGAACAGAGGCAGGTAACAAGCCGCGCAGATGAACATGCCGGCGCGCTTCTCGTCGTTGAACGGGCTGCTGAAGGGCGGCTCGGTGTCGTCTTTGAACAGCACGGCATAGGCCGCAGGGCTGAGCTTGTCGCGCCAGAATTCGTCCGGCCTGTCCAACGGCACCACGGTGTCGGCGGCTGTGCCCGCGCTCGGCGGACGGGGCCGCGAACAGCCGCCGAGCAGCGGCACAGCCAGCAGCGGCAGGGCACCTTGCAGCCACAGCCGGCGATTCAAGCATGCGCCACGTCTGAACGCGCCTCTGCGGGATCGGTCGGTGGTTGGGTTCACGGTGGCTGCAGGCAAGCCGCGCTCCCGCTGCAGTGCTTGGCGACTCGCCAGCGCAGCGGCCGGCTCGTCGTCCGACCACAGCTTGGCATTGGGCAACAGCAAACGGAGTGGACAGCCCTGTTGCGGACGGGACCCTTCTTGTTTGCATCAACTCTTGTGGTCCGCGCAGCGATCCAGATCGGCGATGTCGCCGTTGCCGTTGGCGTGGCGGTGATCCGTGTCGCCACGCAGTCATGGCCAGGATCGGTCTTCACATCGGAAAAATTTACGGCAGTTTTTTTGCCGCAGGCACCTCGCACCTGCTTGCCAACCTGTGTGCGCGCACTCCAGCTGTCCCGGGTCGAGCTTCCAGGTGCGGATGTCGACGGTCTTGTTCGAATGCGCTGGTTATGCTCTCGCGGATGCGAGTGCTGCTGGTGGAAGACGACCGCATGATCGGGGAGGCCCTGCGCCGCGCGCTGGTGCACGAGGGGCACGCGGTCGATTGGGCCTACGACGCGCCGGCCGCGACGCAGGCCTTGTGCAACGAACGCTTCGACATGGTGCTGCTCGACCTCGGCCTGCCGAACGCCGAACAGTGGGGCGGTGGCCTGGACGTGTTGCGCGGCATGCGAGCGCGCCAGGACGCGACGCCGGTGATCGTGTTGACCGCGCGCGATGCGCTCGGCGACCGGGTGGCCGGGCTCGACGCCGGCGCCGACGATTACCTGGTCAAGCCCTTCGAGCTGGATGAACTGCAGGCGCGCATGCGCGCCGTGCTGCGTCGCCACGCCGGGCGCGGCGCGCCAGCGATGGAGCACGACGGCCTGCGGCTCGACCCGGCGACGCGCGAGGTCAGCCTGAACGGCACGCCGGTATTGCTGTCGGCGCGCGAGTTTGCGGTGCTCGAAGCCTTGATGGCGCGCCCGGGCGCGATCCTGTCGCGCGCGCAAATCGAAGACCGGCTCTACGGCTGGGCCGAAGCGGTCGAGAGCAATGCGGTGTCGGTCTATGTGCACCAACTGCGGCGCAAACTGGGCGCCGACCGCATCCTCAACATGCGCGGCGTCGGCTATTACCTGGCGGGCTCTCGCGCATGAACTCGATCCGCGCGCGGCTGCTGGCCGCGCTGGTGGCGACCCTGTTGCTGGGGGCGGCTGCGATCGGCGGCCTCGTCTACTGGAACGTGCTGCGCGAGACCGAGGCGCTGTTCGACTACCAGATGCGCCAGATGGCGCTGTCGCTGCGCGACCAGGGCGAGATCGGCGTGCAGCCGGT
>JBBSCX010000424.1:0-2923 GCA_038249905.1 Burkholderiales bacterium | reverse complement strand
GGGCGAGCGCATCGACCATGTCGACGGCATGACCATCGAAGAGGCCGAGCACATGCTGGCCACCAAGCTCTACCAGAACACCGCCAAGGTGCACTTCAACCAGCATGTCGAACGTGAAGGCCGTTTCGGCAAGCGCATCGTCTACGGCGGGCACGTCATCAGCCTGGCGCGTGCGCTGTCGTACAACGGGCTGGCCAATGCGCTGGGCATTGCCGCCATCCACGGCGGGCGGCATGCCGCGCCCAGCTTTGCCGGCGACACGATCTACGCCTGGTCCGAGGTGCTGTCGCGAGACGCGCTGCCGGGGCGCAGCGACATCGGCGCATTGCGCGTCCGCACCGTGGCGACCAAGGACCGCGCCTGCGCCGACTTCCCTGGCCACGACCCCGCCGCGGCCGACCCGGCGGTGGTGCTCGACCTCGACTACTCGGTATTGATGCCCCGGCGCGCTTGAGCGGCACCGTGAGCGGCACCTTGAGCCACAGCCTGAGCGACCCCATCGGCGACCCCATGAACGAAAAGCAAGCAACCCGCAGTCTGCAAGGAACACCAGCATGAGCGACACGACGGCCATCGAGCGAACCCAGGCCGTGCCGCAGGCGCACGTGAACCCGCTGCGCACGCGCGCCGACTGGGACAGCCAGCGCGCCGCCGCGCTGGCCGACCCCGGGGCTTTCCATGGCGACATCGCCCGGCGACAGATCCACTGGTTCGTTGCCGGCATCCCCGAGGTCGGCGCGGCCGGTGCCTGGCTGACACTCGACGAGACCGGCGGCCGCTGGACGGGCTGGGACGCCCAGACCGGCGCACCCGTCGCGGCCGACCTCGGCGCCGGCTTCGAGCCCTGGCAACGCGCCTTCAACGCCGACGACCCGCCGCACTGGAAGTGGTTCGAAGGCGGCCTGACGAACGCCTGCTTCAACGAGGTCGATCGCCACGTGCTGGCTGGCCACGGCACCGAGACCGCGTTCTTCTACGAGGGCGACCGCTGGGACATGTCGCAGGACGGCGGCCGCGGCGCGCCGGTGGATGCGAAGATCATCTCGCGCCGACTGCTGCTGCTCGAAACCGCCAAATGTGCGCTGGCATTGCAGGGCCTGGGGCTGAAGGCCGGCGACCGCATCGCGCTGAACCTGCCCAACATTCCGTCGCAGCTGTACTGGACCGAAGGCGCCAAGCGGCTGGGCATCGTCTACACGCCGGTGTTCGGTGGCTTCTCGGACAAGACGCTGTCCGACCGCATCCACGACGCCGGTGCGCGTGTCGTCATCACCGCCGACGGCGGCTACCGCAACGCGCAGATCGTCCCGTTCAAGACCGCCTACACCGACCCGGCGCTGGACGACTACGTGCCGGTGGACACGGTGCGCGCAGCCATCACGCAGCGTCTGGCCACGCTGGCGTTGCCCGACGAGGACGCGCGGCTGATCGACGCCACCGTCGAAGAAACCCTGGCCGGCGAGGTGACGGTGCAGCGCAGCGACGCGATGCGCGGCGTCGGTCGCGCGCTGCGCGACCTGGGCCGCAACGGCCGCCTGAACGCGGCCGAGGCCTCGCGCGTGCGCACGGCGGTGGCCGAGGCGCTGGTGGCCACGCCGCCGCGCGTGGACGCCGTCATCGTCGTGAAGCACACGGCGCAGGCCGACCTGGTCTGGCGCGCCGAGCGCGACCGCTGGGGCCACGAGCTGACGGCCGCGGCCGGCTCGAAGCTGCTGGCCGCCGCGCGCGCGGCCGGCTTCGATGTCGCCGACGAAGCAGCGCTGCTGGCGCTGCCCGATGCCGACTTCGTGCGCGCCATCTGGGCCAGCAGTGTGCCCAAGCCACTGGACGCCGAGTTCCCGCTGTTCTTCATCTACACCTCGGGCAGCACCGGCAAGCCCAAGGGTGTGGTGCACGTGCACGGCGGCTACACCGCCGGTGTCGCGCACACCATGAAGATCGCCTTCGACGCCCGCGCCGGGGACGTCGTCTACGTCGTCGCCGACCCGGGCTGGATCACGGGCCAGAGCTACATGCTGACGGCGACGATGGTCACGCGCTGCACGGGCGTGCTGGGCGAAGGTGCGCCAACCTTCCCGCATGCAGGCCGCTACGCGTCGATGATCGAGCGCTACCGGGTGCGCATCTTCAAGGCCGGCGTGACCTTCCTGAAGACCATCATGGCCGACAAGCAGAACGCGCGGGACGTGCAGCAGTACGACCTGTCGACATTGCGCGTGGCGACCTTCTGCGCCGAGCCCACCAGCCCGGCGGTGCAGCAGTTCGGCATGTCGCTGATGACGCCGAACTACATCAACAGCTACTGGGCCACCGAGCACGGCGGCATGGTGTGGACGCACTTCTACGGCAACACCGACTTCCCGCTGCACGCCGACGCCCACACCTACCCGCTGCCATGGATCGCGGGCGATGTCTGGATCGAGGACAACGCGGTCGAGGGGGTGGCCGTGACGCCACGGCCGCGCGACGCCGCCGCCGGTGGCGTGCGCTGGCGCCCGGCCGCGGTCGAGGAGAAGGGCGAGATCGTCATCGCCACGCCCTATCCCTATCTGGCGCGCACGGTCTGGGGCGACCCCGAGCACTTCCGCGTCGAGGAAGGTCCGAACGGACTGCGTGTGCAGCCGGGCTGGAAGGGTGATGCGAAGCGCTGGACCGGCACCTACTGGTCGCGCTGGCGCGGCGCCTGGGCCTACACCCAGGGCGACTTCGCGATGCGCTATGCCGACGGCAGCTTCTCGCTGCATGGCCGCAGCGACGACGTCATCAACGTCAGCGGCCACCGCATGGGCACCGAGGAGATCGAAGGCGCCATCCTGCGCCACAAGTCGCTCGACCCGGACAGCCCCGTGGGCAACGTCATCGTCGTCGGCGCGCCGCACCGCGACAAGGGCCTGACGCCGCTGGCCTTCGTCAAGCCCACGGC
>JBBSCX010000423.1:0-2938 GCA_038249905.1 Burkholderiales bacterium | reverse complement strand
CGGGCTTGACTCAATCGTTCACCGCCGCCATTGCGCCGCCGCCGGCACCACCGAATCCAGCGCCTTCGCCGACATCAGCACTCCCGGCACACCCGCGCCCGGGTGCGTGCTGGCGCCCACCATGTACAGGCCGTCGACGTCCTCGCTGCGGTTGTGCGGGCGGAACCAGGCGCTTTGCAACAGCAGCGGCTCAAGTCCGAAGGCCGCGCCCTTGAAGGACAGCAGGCGGTCGTGAAAGTCCTGCGGCGTGGTGACGAATGAGGTCGTCACGTGGCGCTGGAAGCCCGGCATCATCGTGCGGTCCAGCACCTCGGCAATGGCCTGGCGGAAGGACTCCGACCGCGCCGCCCAGTCGGTGCCGCTGTCCAGGTGCGGCACCGGCGCCAGCACGTAGAAGGTGTCGCGCCCCGGGGGCGCCATCGACGCGTCGGTGGCCGTGGGCCGGTGCAGGTACAGGCTGAAGTCGTCGGCCAGTTTGTGGCGCTTGAAGATGTCCTGCAGCAGTTCCTTGTAGCGCGGGCCCAGCACCATGGTGTGGTGCGGCACGTCCGGATACTGGCGGTCGGTGCCGAAGTACCAGACGAACAGGCTCATCGAATAGCGGCCCTTTTCCACCCGCTTGTCGGTCCAGTGCCTGCGGTGCTGCGGCTCGACCAGGTTGCGATACGTCCAGGCGGTGTCGCCGTTGCTGATGACGATGTCGGCGGCAATGCGCTCGCCGCTGGCCAGGGTCACGCCGGTGGCGCGGCCGTTGTCGACTTCGATGCGCTTGACTTCGGCGTTGCAGCGCAGGTTGCCGCCCAGGCCTTCGAGCACGTTGACCAGGCCGTTCACCAGTGAGCCGGTGCCGCCGACGGCCCAGTGCACGCCCCACTGCCGTTCCAGCGCATTGATCAGGCTGTAGATGCAGGTGACCGAGAACGGGTTGCCACCGATCAGCAGGCTTTGCAGGCTCATCGCCGTGCGCAGTTTGGGGTGCTTCAGGTGGCTGGCGACCATGGTGTGCAGGCTGCGCCAGCCCTTCATGCGCACGATGGCGGGGCTGGCCGTGATCAGGTCGCCGATGGTGTCGAAGGCCTTGGCCCCGAGGGCCTCGAACCCCAGCTTGTAGCAATGGTCGGCCTCGGCCATGAAGCGGTCGTAGCCGGGCAGGTCGGACGGGCTGATGCGGCGGATCTCGGCGCGCTGGCGATCGGGGTCGCCGCTGTAGTCGAAGTGGTCGCCGTCGGTGTAGAGGATGCGATAGAACGGGTCCAGCCGCTGCAGCGTGACGTCGTCGGCAAAGCGCCTTCCGGCCAGCGCCCACAACTCTTCGAACAAGAAGGGCACGGTGATGATGGTCGGGCCGGCATCGAAGATGTGGCCGTCGCGGCGGTGCACGTAAGCGCGGCCGCCGGGGGCGTCCAGCTTTTCCAGCACCTGCACGCGCCAGCCCTTGGCGCTCAGCCGCACGGCGGCGGCCAGGCCGCCGAAGCCGCTGCCGATGACGATGGCGGTGGGGGCGCGGTCGTTCGCCTCGGCGGTGAGTTGTGCCGGGTGGTCCGGCGAAGTCTTCATCAACATACAAGTGCTCTCGGTACGGCAGCAGCCCTGACGATAAGTCAAGGGCAGGACCCGGGCGGGCCGGGATGGGCGGCGCCTGGTCAGCAGTGTCAGCTTCGCCGATCACTACCCGAGTGTCAATTCTGATTGACGGTCGTGACCAGGATGTGCAGTATCGCCGCATGGGCCGTCTTGCCACCTCCGCACTGCGGGCCGACGCTGCAGTCGCAGCGCCGGCCTGGCCTCGGCCGTCGGCCGTCTTCGAACTGCTGAAGCCGATCACCTGGTTTCCACCGATGTGGGCCTTCGCCTGCGGCGTCATCGCCTCGGGCGTGCCGCTGGCCGAGGTGTGGCCGCTGGCGCTGCTGGGCATCGTGCTGGCCGGGCCGCTGGTGTGCGCCACCAGCCAGGCCGTCAACGACTGGTTCGACCGCGAGGTCGACGCCATCAACGAACCCAATCGCCCCATTCCGTCCGGCCGCATCCCCGGCCGCTGGGGCCTGTACATCGCCATCGGCTGGACGCTGCTGTCGGCGCTGGTGGCCACCGCCCTCGGCCCCTGGGGCTTTGGGGCTGCGGTGCTGGGCCTGCTGCTGGCCTGGGCCTACAGCGCGCCGCCGCTGCGCCTGAAGAAAAACGGCTGGTGGGGCAATGCCGCCTGCGGCGTGAGCTACGAGGGCCTGGCCTGGGTGACGGGCGCGGCGGTGATGGTGGGCGGCGCCATGCCGGCCATGCCGTCGCTGCTGCTGGCGGGGCTTTACAGCCTGGGCGCGCACGGGATCATGACGCTGAACGACTTCAAGGCCATCGTCGGCGACCGGCAGATGGGCATCCGCTCATTGCCTGTGCAATTGGGCGCGCCCGGTGCCGCGGCCACGGCCTCGGCGGTGATGGCGGTGCCGCAGGTGGTGGTCATCCTGCTGCTGATGCAGTGGGGCGCCCCCTGGCACGCGCTGGCAGTGGCTGGCCTGCTGCTGGGGCAGCTGGTGATGATGGTGTGGTTCACCGACAAGCCGGTCGAGCGCGCGCTGTACTACAGCGGCTTCGGCGTGCCGCTGTTCGTGGCCGGCATGATGGTCAGCGCCTTCGCGGTGCGTGGCATGGCGGTGGCCTGAGATGGCAGCTGTGCACGCTGGCAGCGACGATTTCGGCTGGCTGGGCATCTTCCGTGTCGGCCTGGTGCAGGCGGCGCTGGGGGCCATGGTGGTGCTGACCACGTCGACGCTGAACCGCGTGATGGTGGTCGAACTCGCCTTGCCGGCGCTGCTGCCCGGCCTGCTGGTGGCGCTGCACTATCTGGTGCAGGTGGTGCGGCCGAGGATGGGCTTTGGATCCGACGTGGGCGGGCGGCGCACGCCGTGGATCGTCGGCGGGCTGGCGGTGCTGGCCCTGGGTG
>JBBSCX010000422.1:0-2963 GCA_038249905.1 Burkholderiales bacterium | reverse complement strand
CGGCATGGCGAGTTCTCGAGCTACACACTGATCAGCCCGGGCCGCAGTGCCACGCCGTCCAGCGACCCCGTCGTCGCGCTGCTGCCAGACGGTTGGCTGGCGTCGCTGCCCGGACAAACCATCGTCGCTGCCCACGCCATACTGGTGGCGGCCGACCCGGACGGCGCGCGGCCGGAGCCAGCCTTCCTGGCCCAGTGCTTCGAGGGCAACGTCGCCGTCGGGGGCTCTGTCGGCGGCGGCGCCGGCTGGGCCTACACCGACTTCCACATCCACGCCGACGGCTGTTCACGCTTCGTGCTCTTCGACCGCAATTTCACGCCGCGCCAGGCCGGCCGCATGATGCAGCGCCTGTTCGAGATCGAGGCCTACCGCATGCTGGCGCTGTTGGCGCTGCCGATCGCGCGCCGGCAGTCGCCGCGCATCGTCGACATCGAGCGCGCGCTGGCCGACTTCACTGACCGTATCGCGCTGGGCGAAGGCCAGGACGAGGCCCTGCTGCACGAGCTGACGCGGCTGGCGGCCGAGGTCGAGAGCGGCCTGGCCGCGAGCCAGTTCCGCTTCGGCGCCTGCCGCGCCTACGCCGAGCTGGTGCGCACGCGCATCGCCGAACTGAAAGAGACGCGGCAGCCCGGGCTGCAGACGATCGAAGAGTTCATGGCGCGGCGCTTCACGCCCGCAGTCGCCACCTGCGCGACGGTGTCGCAGCGACTGCATGACCTGTCGGAGCGGGTGTCGCAGGCCAGCGGGCTGCTGGCCACGCGCGTGGGCATCGCCCGCGAGGGCCAGAACCAGGCCCTGCTGGCGTCGATGGACCGCCGCGCCAAGTTGCAGCTGCGGCTGCAGCAGACGGTGGAGGGACTGTCGGTGGCGGCCATCGTGTACTACGCCGCCGGGCTCGTGGGCTATCTTGCCAAGGGCAGCAAGGCCGGTGGCCTTTCGCTGGACACCGACCTGGTGGTGGCCCTGGCCGTGCCGCTGCTGGCGGTGGCCGCCGTGCTGACGGTGCGCCGGGCGCGGCGCCGAGTGCGCGCCGCGGAGAATGCGGCCGAGGCGGGTGGGCACTGATCCGCCGCATGCAGCGGTGCGGTGCGATGCAGTGCGATCAGGTGCGATCGGGTTCGATCGGCCCGCGCCGGCCCTGCGTGCAGGCATCGGCCGCGCCCGCCCTCACACTCTCGGTCTTTCCGCCGGTGCTGCACACTGGCTCAACCTCGTTCAATTTCGGCTTCATCCCTCATGGCCCGCTCTTCCGCTGTCACCCGCCCCCTCAAGGCCGCCACGGCCCGCAAGTCCCCTTCGCTTGCATCTGCTGCACCGGCTGTAACGGCCGCACCGACCGCACTGAGCAACGGCGCCTCGGTCAAGGGGGTGAAGGCGCCGCCGACGGCCTTGCCGCCGACGCCGGGCCCGACGGTGTTTCCGTTCTCGGCCATCGTCGGCCAGGACGAGATGAAGCTGGCGATCCTGATTGCCGCCGTCGACCCTGCGGTCGGCGGGGTGCTGGTCTTCGGTGACCGCGGCACCGGCAAGTCCACCGCCGTGCGCGCGTTGGCGGCATTGCTGCCACCGATGGCGGCGGTGCAGGGCTGCATCTACGGCTGTGCACCCGACAGCCCGCCGCGCGGCTGCGAGCGCTGCGCCGAGCTGAAGGGCGGCCCGTGCAAGCCGGCCACGCACTGGCTGCCGGTGCCGGTGGTGGACCTGCCGCTGGGCGCCACCGAGGACCGTGTCGTTGGCGCGCTGGACCTGGAGAAGGCGCTGACGCAGGGCGTGAAGGCCTTCGAGCCGGGCCTGCTGGCACGCGCGAACCGGGGCTTCCTCTACATCGACGAGGTCAATCTGCTGGAAGACCATCTGGTCGATCTGCTGATCGACGTTGCCGCCTCGGGCGAGAACGTGGTCGAACGTGAAGGCCTGAGCGTGCGCCACCCGGCGCGCTTCGTGCTGGTCGGCAGCGGCAACCCCGAGGAGGGTGAGCTGCGGCCGCAGCTGTTGGACCGCTTCGGTCTCAGCGTCGAGGTGAAGACGCCTGGCGACGTGCCCACGCGCATCGAGGTCGTGCGCCGCCGCGACGCCTTCGAGCGCGACCCGGCCGCCTTCGTGCAGGCCTGGGCCGCGCCCGACGCGGCGCTGCGCGAGCAACTGCTGGCCGCACGCGCGCGGCTGCCGCAGGTGGTGGTGCCCGACGGCGTGCTGGAACAGGCCGCGCGCCTGTGCCTGGCGCTGGGCACCGACGGCCTGCGTGGCGAACTGACGCTGATGCGTGCGGCACGCGCACTGGCGGCGCTGGAAGGCGAGATGACGGTGGGCGACGCGCAATTGCGGCGCGTGGCCGCACCTGCACTGCGCCACCGCCTGCGCCGCAATCCGCTGGACGACACCGGTTCCAGCGTGCGCGTGGACCGGGCCCTGGCCGAACTGTTCCCGGCGTGAATGCCGTGCCGGCGGCGGCCGAGGCGGGTCGCCCAAGCCCAGAAGACGGCGAGGCCGAGTCAGCATCGAGCGCATCGCCCTGGGATGACGCCGTGCTGGCGGCCCAGTTGCTGGCGGCCGACCCCGCCGGCACAGGCGTCTGGCTGCGGGCGCCGGCCGGGCCGGTGCGCGACCAGTGGCTGGCCCTGCTGCAGGCCCTGCTGGCGCAGCGCGAGCACCCGGTGCCGTTGCGTCGCCTGCCGCTGCATGTGCGCGACGAGCGGCTGCTCGGCGGCCTGGACCTGGCCGCCACGCTGCAGGCCGGACGCCCGGTCGCGCAGCGCGGCCTGCTGGCCGAGGCCCACGGCGGCATCGTGCTGGTGGCGATGGCCGAGCGGGTGGACGCCGCCACCGCCGCGCGGCTGGGACAGGTGCTGGACCGCGGCGAGATCGCGATGCAGCGTGACGGCGTGGCCCTGCAGCACCCGGCGCGCTTCGGCCTGGTGCTGCTGGACGAGGGCGCCGACGACACCGAGATCGCGCCGGCCGTG
>JBBSCX010000421.1:0-2991 GCA_038249905.1 Burkholderiales bacterium | reverse complement strand
GTGGCATCGACCGCCGGGTGCTTGAACTCGATCTCGAAGGCCAGCTTGTAGCCGTGGTGCGGCTCCAGCCGCGCCCATTTCAGGCTGGCACCTTCGCCTTCGCGCACCTCCACCGTCTTCTTCACGCGGATGAAGCGCTTGGGCGCATCCTGGCGCACCACGCCGGCGCTCTGCAGCAGGTAGACGAAGCTGGCCGCGCTGCCGTCGAGGATGGGCACTTCTTCGGCTGTGATGTCGATGAACAGGTTGTCCAGGCCCAGGCCGGCACAGGCCGACATCAGGTGCTCGATGGTCTGCACCTTGGGCCCGCCGGGGTCTCCGCCCGGGCTGATGGTGGACGCCATGCGCGTGTCGCTGACGGCCAGTGCGTTGACGGGGATGTCCACCGGCACCGGCAGGTCGACTCGGCGAAAGACGATGCCGGTGTCCGGCGGCGCCGGGCGCAAGGTCAACTCGACACGCTGCCCGCTGTGCACGCCCACACCGACCGAGCGGGTGAGCGACTTGATCGTGCGTTGCTGCAGCATGACCGGCATTGTCAGGCAAGGGCCCGGGCGCTGCCGGCCAGGCCGGCGCGCTTCAGAACGGGTTGCGCCTCGCGCGCTCCACCGCCAGCTGCGCCAGCTGGTTCTGCCATCCAGCCGCAAAGCGACGGTCATCGGCCCACAGGTAGGCGGGAGCATTGGGGTCGGCGACCACCGTCGCGGTGGTGCAGTCGGGAAGGGCCACCGTGCACACGCCGGTGTCGATGTTGCTGAAGCCGAAACTGAGCGGCGAACGCCCCACCGCCTGCGACACCAGGTCGGCCTGCACCAGGCCGACGAAACGGCCGTCCAGACGCACCGTCACGCCCAGCTGCTCGTTGAAGGCCGTGGTCAGGCGCGAGATCAGCGCCGCACGGTTGATGTCCTGGAATGCCGCCGCCTGCTGCCGCGCATAGGGCGACAGGCCCATGTCCGGCAGGTTGGAGATGATCACCTTGGCGCCCAGACCGATGATGTTGTTGATGCTGCGCGCCAGCGCGGCGCCGCGGTTGCCGGCCTCGGTGATCAGTTCGGCCTCGGAGCGGGTCGGGTACTGCGCATACAGATCGAGCACGTCGTGCACGCCGACCAGCATCGTCACCAGGTCGCGGTCGCGGAAGCCGCCGGCGGCGATCTGCACCTGCACCTGGGTCGCGACATCGGCCACACGCGCACCGACCGTGGCGCGGATGAAGGCCCGATCGGTCGGCACGCCAGTGCTGGGGCACTCGGCAAAGGCATAGCCGTACAGCCCCGCCACGGTCTGCACCCACAGCGGGTTGGCCTGGCAGTCGATTGCGGTCGTGCTTTCGGCCACCAGCGCGTTGACGCCGTACTTGCGGCCGCTGGCGGTGATGACACTGGACTCGTCACCGAAGGCCAGCACACGCTGGGCCACGAAGGGGTCCAACTGTTCGGTGCCACCACCGCAGGCGCCCAGTGCGGCCAGGGCGGCCAACGCCGCCAGCACCACGGCGGCGCGCAGGCGGCGGCGCGGGTCGGCCTTGCTGCTGAAGTTCATCTTTACTCCGGGAATGGGGGGACTGCGTGAGGGCCGTGGTCTGTGTCTGGCATGCAGCGGTACAGGGGCCACAAGGCTACAGGCCCACAAGACCACAGGCCCACAAGGCCGCTTTCCGTGCCGGCCGTTCAGGCCGCGGCGCGCTGCAGCCGGTCGCGCACCCCGTCCCAGGCCTTGCTGGCGGGCGGGCGCTCGACCCAGATGGTGTGCACGCCCTGCGCATCCAGCTCGCGCAGCGCCGAAAACAGCGCCTGCGCTGCCGCGTCGGGGTCTTGCGGCATCTGCCGCCAGACCACAGCCACCGGCCCCGCCGGCCACGGGGTGCGCGAATATACCCCGGCCCCCCCCTGGGTCCGGGCGCCGAACCGCAGCCCGTCGTCCACCAGGGTCGATGCCGCCGGCAACGCGTCGAACAGGCGCACGCGCGCCCGCGGCGCGTAGTGCGATGGCAGGGTGCCGGATGCCCGTGGCGATGCAGCATCGGGCGCGGCCAGCGCATGGCCCAGCACGGACTCGATGCGATCCCGGCCCAGTTGCCCCGGGCGCAGCAGCGCGGGCGTGGATCGGGTGCAGTCCACGATGGCGGACTCGATACCGACCGCACAGGGCCCACCGTCCAGCACCCACAGGGCATCGCCGAACTCCTGCACTACATGCGCTGCGGTGGTCGGGCTGATGCGGCCAAAGCGGTTGGCGCTGGGGCCGGCCACCCCGGGCACCCCGCGCTGCGCGGCGGCCCGCAGCAGCGCCAGGGCCAGGGGGTGCGCGGGCATGCGCAGACCGATGCTGTCCTGCCCCCCGGCGGCGGCGGTGGCACGCCCCGGGCGGCGCGGCAGGATCAGCGTCAGCGGACCGGGCCAGAAGGCCTGCATCAGGCGCCGGGCGGGGGCACCGATGGCCAGCGCGAACCCGGCCGCGGCGTCGGCATCAACGACGTGGACGATCAGCGGATGGCCCGAGGGACGGCCCTTGGCGCGGTAGATGCCTGCCACGGCCGCGTCGTCGTCGGCCCGTGCGCCGAGGCCGTAGACGGTCTCGGTCGGGAAGGCCAGCAGTTCGCCCGCCGCCAGGTGGTCGGCCGCTTGTGTCAGCGCCAGCGGCAGCGGCAGCGCTGGTGAAGCGGCACCCACCGCGCCTTCGTTGGCGGCCACGGTCAGCAAGGGCATGGCGGGACCGTCACTCAGAACGCCGGCAGACCGAGCCGCACCGCCACCTGCAGCGCCACCGCACGCGCGGCCTGCGGCGTGACCGCGGTGACGGTGAGGTGGCCCATCTTGCGGCCCGGGCGCGGCTCGGCCTTGCCGTACAGGTGCAGATGCACGCCCGGCAGGGCCAGCAGCGCCGGCCAGTCGGGCGTGCGCGGGGTGGCTGCAGTCGCTGGCGCATCTGATGGCGCACTTGGTGGCGCAAACCACAGGTCGCCCAGCAGGTTGAGCATCACCGCGG
>JBBSCX010000420.1:0-2999 GCA_038249905.1 Burkholderiales bacterium | reverse complement strand
TCGGCAGCCTGCGGCATCGGCACGATCTCACCGGCGGGTGCGACGCTGATCTGGAACTTGCCGCCTGTGCATTCGCTGATGCGCTTGGCCGCGTCTTCGGCCGCGCCGTAAATGGTGTCCAGGGCTTTGGGGAAGCCTGAGGAACAGCGCCAACGGATGGCGGGCTGTGCCTTGACGATGGCAGGGGCGGCGAGCGCCGCGGTGCCGACTGCGGCGCCGACAGTGGCTTTGTTGATGAATGAACGACGTTGCACGTAAGTCTCCGGTTTTTGGGATGGAAGGATGAACCGCGGGCTGGAGGCGAAAGTTAGAGGGGTTGGAAAGTCAGGAAAAGTCGCATTCACGCTTGTCTCGATTCGTTTTTCTCGATCCACAGTCAGCTTTCGGTACAAACACCGTTGACATGCAGAACCTGAACTACAAGCACCTGCACTACTTTTGGGTCGTCACCAAGTCAGGGGGCGTGGCCAAGGCCGGTGAGCAGTTGCACGTGACGCCGCAGTCGATCAGCGGCCAGATCAAGCTGCTCGAGGACGCCATCGGCGATGCGCTGTGGCGGCGCGCCGGGCGCAAGCTCGAACTCACGGAAACCGGGCACATGGTGTTCGACTACGCAGACCGTCTGTTCTCGGTCGGCGAGGAACTGAAGGACGCGCTGCGCGACCGCCCGGGCCTGGCCGGCGCGCAGTTCCGCGTCGGCGTCTCGGGCGCCGTCGTCAAGGTGGTGGCCTACAAGCTCATCGAACCGGCGCTCAGGGCCGATCGGGCCGGTCGCCTGGTGTGCCGGGAAGGGCGCTTCAGCGAACTGCTGGCGCTGCTGGCCGTGCACAAACTGGACCTCGTGCTGTCTGATCGCCCGATGCACACGTCGATGAACGTGCGCGGCTTCAATCACCTGCTGCAGGAGTGTGGCGTCACCTTCCTGGCGGTGGCGGCGCAGGCGCGCAAGCTCAGGCGCGCTTTCCCGCAGAGTCTGGACAATGCGCCCATGCTGCTGCCGGGCGACGACTCTGCCATCAGGCCCCGCCTGCTTCGCTGGCTGGACCAGCACAACCTGCGACCGCGCATCGTGGGCGACTTCGACGACACCGCCGTGATGAAGGCTTTCGGCAGCGGCGGCGCCGGTGTCTTTGCCATGCCCACCAGCGTGGCCGTAGAAACCGCCGTGCAGTTCAAGGTGGAAGTGGTGGGCCAGACCGACGCGGTGCTTTACCAGACCTACGCCATCTCTGGCGAAAGGCGGCTCCGGCACCCGGCCGTGGTGGCGATCAGCGAAGCCGCGCCGGGCATCGCCGCCTGAGCCGCCCTGCACGCAGGCGCTCAGCAATCAAGTTCGGCATGGAGTGACGTATGAAGTTCGGCGTCGTCTCCGACATCCACGGCAACCTGCCCGCATTGCAGGCGGTGGTGGCAGACGCCGGCGCGGTGACGGACTGGATGAACCTGGGGGACATCGTCAGCGGCCCGCTGTGGCCGGCAGAAACGGCGGCGTGGCTGATGCAGCAGGGCTGGCCGACGATTGCCGGCAACCACGAACGCCAAGTGCTCAGCGAGGTACCCGCGCAAATGAGTGCAGCCGACCGCTACGCCCTGCAGCGCCTGCAGCCCGCGCAGCGGGCCTGGATGGCCGGCCTGCCCGAACAGATGAAGCCCGCAGACGGACTGTGGTGCGTGCACGGCACGCCGGGCAGCGACCTGGTCTACCTGCTGGAGAGCGTGACGCCCGCAGGCCGACGCGCCGCCACCACGGCTGAAATCGAGCAGCGTCTGCTCGAAGCCCCGGCCGGCACGCAGATGACGCTGTGCGGGCATTCGCACGTGCCGCGCGAGGTGCGCGCAGGACCGCTGCACGTGGTCAACCCGGGCAGCGTGGGTCTGCAAGCCTTCGAGCATGACTGGCCGCATCCGCACACGGTGGAAAACCACTCGCCGAAGGCGCGCTATGCATTGCTGACGCACGGCCGTCGCGGCTGGACGATCGACCTGCGGGCCGTGGCCTACGACCATGAAGCGGCCGCAGCGAAGGCGCAGCAGGCCGGCTTTCCCGACTGGGCCTTTGCGCTGCGCACGGGGCTGGCGCGGCCGCCTGCAGGCTGAACAAGCCGGTGCCCGCCGTTGTCGCGGCGGGTCTTCGCACCATCAGTCAGTCGCCGCCGAAGGTGCGCTTGCTTCTGGCCGAGGGCCCGCAGCGGGCTTGGCCGCTGATCAAGTCCCGCCCCCACCACCGAGAGTGAGCCAGGCGCCTGGCCACCCAATGCGGCTCAGCGCGCGCTGCGCGCCAGCAGCGACAGGGCCGCTGCGGCGCGCGGCGATTCGACGTCATCCACCTGCAGCCGGCGGGCCTCGGCCAGGGCGCGGCGCGCGTCGGCCGCGGCCAGCGCCGGCTGCCCTGCCTGCAGCCCTGCCTCGGCGCGCAAGAGCCAGGCCTCGACGGCCCACTGCGGCTCGGGCAGCGGGTTTTTCAGCACCCGGTCCAGGTGCGCGCGCAGCGCCGGCCACTGCGCCGCTGCGCGCAGCACTTGCGCTTCGGCCAGTGCGCAGGTGGCGCGGGTCTGTGGCTCGTCCAATGCGGTCGGCGCACTGGCCGCCCGGTCCGCCGAAGGCACGACCGCGCCGGCCAGCGCCGCGGCCCAGCGCCTCAGGCAATGGGCCTGCCACTGCCGCCCGGCGTGCTCGGCAGCCCGCGCCGAGTCGAACGCGGCCTGCAAGGGCTGCAGCGCCTCGGCCGGCCGGCCCAGGTCCAGCAGCGCCTGCCCTTGCTGGATCAGCAGGTCGGCCGGTGGTGCGGCGCCGCGTTCGCCCATGCGGGCCTCGGCCAGCAACTGCTCGAACAATGGCAGCGCGCGCTGCGGGGCACCGGCAATCAGCCAGGTGCGGCCGAGCCGGCTGCGCAGCGAGGTGCCCATGGCCGACCCCTCGCGGCCCATCTGCCCCGACCGCGCCAGTGCTTGTTCATAACCGCGCACGGCTTCACCGGTGCGGCCCTGGAGTGCGGCCAC
>JBBSCX010000419.1:0-3018 GCA_038249905.1 Burkholderiales bacterium | reverse complement strand
GCGCGCCGGCGACACCGTGGGCTACGGCAGCAGCTATACGGCGGCCGCGCCGCAGCGCATCGGCATCGTCGCCTGCGGTTATGCCGACGGCTACCCGCGCCATGCTGGCACCGGCACGCCGGCGCTGGTGGACGGCGTGCGCTGCACGACGGTGGGCCGGGTCTCGATGGACATGATCGCGGTCGATCTGACACCCGTGCCCGCTGCCGGCCCGGGCAGCGAAGTGGTGCTGTGGGGCCGCGCGGCCGGCGGTGCCGTGCTGCCCATCGACGAGGTGGCGCACGCGGCCGGCACCATCGGCTACGAATTGATGTGTGCCCTGGCCGCCCGCGTGCCGGTGCGTGCCGTGGAAGGGCGCGGGGGCGACGGTCGGGACCCCGCGGCACCGCAGACCGCGGCCGCCGCCACCCCGTCAGACCACCATGCGCCGCCCCACTGACATCGACCCCGCCGAGGTCGACTTCACCGCCATCCGCGCGCAGGGCGCGGGCGGGCAGAACGTGAACAAGGTGTCGAGCGCGGCGCACCTGCGCTTCGACATCGTTGCCTCGTCGCTGCCCGAGGCCGTCAAGACGCGGCTGCTGGCGGTGGCCGACCAGCGCATCGCCGAGGGCGGGGTGGTCGTGATCAAGGCGCAGGAACACCGCAGCCTGCCGATGAACCGCGCCGCGGCGCTGGCGCGGCTGCAGGCTCTGGTGGACAGCGTGGCCACGCCGCCGGTCGAACGTCGGGCGACCAAACCGACCCGCGCCTCGCAGCGCCGCCGGGTGCATGCCAAATTGCACCGGGGCGGCGTGAAGGCGGGGCGGTCGGGACGGCTGCCGGAATAGCGCGAAGCCGGCGTTCGGCGCCGGGGCGCAGACGGCCCATAGCCGACGCAATGCCGGCGTTCGGCCGCGGGCGCCGTTCGCGCCTGCAGTTCGCGCCGCGCTGGTGTCGGTTCGCGACACGGCCGGTCGCGGTGTCGCAGCGGCACTGCGGCGCGGGCGGTCGCTGGGCAAAGTGCAGTCTCTTGCCACCCCATCGAGACCTGCCATGACCAAGCTGCTCACCCCCTCCACCCTGCCGCTGCGCCCCGCCGTCTGGCGTCGCCGCGTCTCGCCGGCTGCGATAGCGTCCGTCGGCGCGGTCTGCGCAATGGCCTGCACTGCGGCAGTTGCCGCCGAGGGCTCAGCCGCCGCACCGGCGCAGGCGCCCACGGAAGGCGCCAGCTGTGTCGAGGTCGAGGTGCTCAACGTGCGCCCGGCCCAAGGCCAACTGCTGATGACGGCCTTCGACCGCGAGGACCAGTTCGGCAAGCAACCGCTGTCGCGCATGCGGGTGGCGGCCGGCGAGGCCACCACCCGCTTCCGATGGTGCGGGCTGCAGGCCGAAAGCGTCGCCGTGATGATGTTCCAGGACCTCGACGGCGACGGCCGCATGGGGCGCAACCTGGTCGGCATGCCGACCGAGCCCTGGGGCAGTTCTGGCACGCCGGGCGGCATGGGCCCGCGCTGGGATATCGCGCGCGTGCCGCTGGACGGCCGGATGCTGGTGCTGACCTTGGTGAAGTGAAGGAGACCCCCATGGACATCTTCAGCCTGCAACGCCGCGAACTGCTGCACGCCCTGGGCCTGGCCGGCGGCGCATCACTGTGGGGCGGCATGCCGACGGTGGCTGCGGCCGCGGTCAGTACGACAGTCAGCACGACAGCCAGCACGACAACAACCAACCCGCCCACCGGCTCGCCCACCGATGCGCCCGATATCCCGACCGGCAACCCGGCAAGCAGCGCAGCCCCGACCGACCCCCTGCTGCGCCCCTTCCGCGCCATCAGCGAAAGCACCGGCCGCCTGCACACGCCGCGCCTGGCCACACGGGGGCGCTGGCCGGCGGCACTGCGCGGACGCTTCCATCGCAACGGCCCGGCGCTGTACACCCGCGGCGGCGAAAGCCACGGCCACTGGTTCGACGGCGACGGCATGGTGCAGCAGTTCCGCATCGACGGCGGGCACATCGCCCACCGCGGCGCGCTGGTCGAGACCACCAAACTGCGCGCCGAACGCGAGGCCGGCCGCTTTCTCGTCGGCAGCTTCGGCACCGCAATGGCCGCGCGCATGCCGGTGTC
The DNA here is from genome assembly GCA_038249905.1 of Burkholderiales bacterium. GTDB lineage: Bacteria > Pseudomonadota > Gammaproteobacteria > Burkholderiales > Burkholderiaceae_C > Rubrivivax. The sequence goes on along the minus strand of JBBSCX010000419.1, from coordinate 911 downwards.
CGGCCCCGACCACTTCAACACCGCCAACACCCATGCGGTCGAACACGGCGGCCGCCTGCTGGCGATGTGGGAAGGCGGCTCGGCCCATGCCCTGGACCCGGCGACGCTCGACACCCTCGGCCCCGTCGTCTGGCGCCCCGACCTGGCCCAGGTGCCGTTCAGCGCCCATCCCAAGATCGACCCGCAGGGCCATCTGTGGAACATCGGCACCAGCGGGCCACATCTGCTGGTCTGGCACCTGGACCCTGCGGGCCGACTGGTGCAGGTGCATGCCGGCAAGTCGCCCTTCCCGGGTGGCATGGCGCACGACATGACCGTGACCGAGCGCCACGTCATCGTGCCGCTGCCGCCGCTGAAGTTGGACTTCACCCAGCCCCTGCCCGAAGGCGCATTGAGGACCTTCGCATTGACGCCCGGCGAGCCGCTGCGCCTGCTGGTGCTGGAAAAGGCCGACCTGTCGCGGCAGCGCGTGTTCGAGCTGCCGCCGGCCATGGTCTTCCACGTCGGCAACGCCTTCGAGCGCGGCGGGCGCATCGTCTTGAGTTTTGTCGGCGCCGACGATGCCGAGTTCCTCAACGAAGGCGCGCGGGCGCCGCTGGCCGGGCGTCGGCCCGTGGGCTCCCGTTCGGCACTGCAGGTGGCTGAACTCGACCTGGGCAGCGGCCGCGCCACCGTGCGCACGCTGGGCGAGAACGTGGAGTTTCCGCGCCTGGACCCGCGGCGCATCGGCCTGCCTGCGCGCTGGCTGGTGACGGTGGCGGCGCAGGACCTGCACGTACCCTTCCTGCACCAGGTGCAGTTGCACGACACCCAGGGTGGCGCGCGGCGCACTTTCGACTACGGTGCGCATTGCATCGCCGAAGAACATGTGCTGGTGCCGCGCCCCGGCCGCAGTGCCGAGCTCGACAGCT
>JBBSCX010000418.1:0-3027 GCA_038249905.1 Burkholderiales bacterium | reverse complement strand
GTGGCGCAGACGCCGGCCGAGCGGGCACAGGCACCGGCACAGGAACAGGCACAGGACCAGGCACACGCACGCGAGCGGGCCGCTGCCGCATGAACGCCGTGCTGGCCCCCCGGCTGCGCCGCCGACCGATGACGGTGGCCGATGTGCCGGCCGTGGTCGCCGTCGAGGTGCGTGCCTACGGCTTCCCCTGGAGCCGCGGCAACTTCATCGACTCGCTGGCCGCAGGCTACCTGGCCGAGGTGCTGTGCGACGACGAAGACGGCATCGTCGGCTACAGCGTGGCCATGGGCGGTGTGGACGAACTGCACTTGCTGAACATCACCGTCGCCCCGGACCACCAGGGTCAGGGCCTGGGCAGCCTGCTGCTGGACGCGCTGGCGCGGCAGGGCCGGGCGCTGGCGCTGGCCACCCTGTGGCTGGAGGTGCGCGAGAGCAACGACAGCGCACGCCGCCTGTACCGCCGCCGCGGCTTTGCCGAGGTCGGTCGCCGCCGCCACTACTACCCGGCCGTGGGGCAGCGCGAGGACGCGATCGTGATGCGGCTGCCCCTGGCGCCGGCGGCCTCGCTGGCGCCTGCCACCGTGCCCAAGGCCTTGCCGGAACCTGGCCGTGTGGACTGAACGCCAGACGACGATGCTCGCGGCGATGGGCCTGCGGGTGTGGTCGCCCGCCGGCCTCGGCGAGCCTGCGCCCCGCCCCGCGGCGGCGCTGGATGCTTCTGAGGCGGCTGCGGCGGCTGCGGCGGGTACTGCGGCGGGTACCGCGGCGATCGTGGCCACGGCGCCTGCAGAGTCGGCGTCCCGCGTCGCCATGCCGGCACCGCCCGCCGGTGCCGCATTGCCGGCGCATCCCCCGGTCACCGCCGAATACGGGGCCGGTAGCGCCCGCAGCGCCCGCATCGCCACCCTGGACTGGCCCGACCTGCGCCGTGCCGCCGCTGACTGCCGCGCCTGCGGTCTGTGCGACACGCGTCGGCAGGCGGTGTTCGGCAGCGGGTCCACGCAAGCGCACTGGCTGGTGGTGGGCGAGGCCCCGGGCGCCGACGAAGACGCCAGCGGTGAGCCCTTCGTCGGCGCCGCCGGGCAGTTGCTGGACGCGATGCTGCGCGCTCTGGGGTTGAGCCGCGCCGGTGAGGCCTCGGATGCCGGCACCGAGGAGGGCGCAGTTGCCGCCTCAGATGCCGCCGACGGCGAGCCCCTGCCGCCGCAACGCCGCGCCTACATCGCCAACACGCTGAAGTGCCGCCCGCCCGGCAACCGCAATCCGGCGCCGGAAGAGATGGCCCGGTGCGAGCCTTTCCTGCAGCGCCAGATCGAACTGCTGCGCCCGCGCCTGATCCTGGCCATGGGACGCTTTGCAGCACAGTCGTTGCTGCGCAGCACCGAACCGCTGGGCAAACTGCGCGGCCGCGTGCACCGCTACCAGGGCCTGCCCCTGGTCGTCACCTACCACCCCGCCTACCTGCTGCGCAGCCCGGCCGAGAAGGCCAAGGCCTGGGACGACCTGTGTCTGGCGGCCGAGACCATGGATGCGATGCAGGCGACGCAAGCACCGGACGCGACCGCGCCGGCCTGAGACGGCTCAGGCTTACAGCGCTTACAGCGCTTACGGTGACTTCGGTGACTTCGGCAACTTCTTCGGCCGCTGCCAGCCCGGCAGCGTCACCTGCCGCGCCCGCGCCACCGTCAATTGCCCGGCCGGCGCGTCCTCGGCCACGGTGCTGCCGCCGCCGATGGTGGCCCCGGCGCCCAGCGTCACCGGCGCCACCAGCACGCAGTTGCTGCCCACCTGCACGTCGTCGCCGATGATGGTGCGGTGCTTGTTGGCGCCGTCGTAATTGGCGGTGATGCTGCCGGCGCCGAAATTGACGCGCGCGCCCACCGTCGCGTCGCCCAGATAGGCCAGGTGGTTGGCCTTGGCACCGGCGGCGAGGGTGCTGTTCTTGACCTCGACGAAGTTGCCGATGTGCACCTCGGCGCCCAGCACCGCGCCCGGTCGCAGACGTGCATACGGCCCGATCAGGGCGCCCGGGCCGACCTGCGCGCCGTCGATGTGCGTGAACGGGTGGATGACGGCGCCGGTGGCGATGTGGGCATCGCGGATGACGCAGTTCGCGCCGATGCGCACGCCGTCGCCCAGCGTGACCGCGCCTTCGAAGACGCAGTTGATGTCGATCTCGACATCGCTGCCGCAGCGCAGCGTGCCGCGCACGTCGATGCGCGCCGGGTCGGCCAGGCGCACGCCGGCCTCCATCAGCGCGGCAGCCCGGCGGCGTTGCAGCACACGCTCGAGTTCGGCCAGCTGGGCCGCATCGTTGATGCCGGCGACCTCGGCGTCGTCGGCCACCACCTGCGCCGTCACCGCCATGCCCTCGGCCACGGCCATCGCGACGACGTCGGTCAGGTAGTACTCGGCCTGCACGTTGTCGTTCTTGAGCGCCGCCACCCAGCGCTTCAGCGCCGCGGTCGGCGCGGCCATGATGCCGCTGTAGACCTCGGTGATGGCGCGCTGCGCGGAGCTGGCGTCCTTGTATTCCACGATGGCTTGCACGCCGCCGTCGCTGCCGCGCACGATGCGGCCGTAACGCGCCGGGTCCTGCGGCTCAAAGCTCAGCAATGCCAGGCTGTGGCCGGCACAGGCCTGCACCAGTGCGGCCGCGGTGGTGGTGCGGATCAGCGGCACGTCGCCGTACAGGATCAATGTGACCGCCAAGGCATCGTCCAGTGCCGGTACGGCCTGCAGCACGGCGTGGCCCGTGCCCAGCTGCGGCATCTGGCGCACGCAGGCTGCGCCACTGTCGGCCACGGCGGCTTCCACCTGTTCGGCGCCATGGCCCGTGACGACCACGGTGCGGCCGGCCCCCACGCCGGCAGCGGCAGCAAGGACATGCTGCAATAGGCTGGTGCCTCCAAGTTGGTGCAGCACCTTGGGCAAAGCCGACTTCATGCGGGTGCCCTTGCCCGCGGCCATGATCACGACGTTGATTGCCATGCAGATGTCGTCTTTGCGCAAAGCGCTGATTATCGG
>JBBSCX010000417.1:0-3035 GCA_038249905.1 Burkholderiales bacterium | reverse complement strand
GAGGATGGGCATCAATGTGCCGGTGTGATTGGGGACAGGGTCGACCGCTGCAGCGCCCGCTGCGGCGTCAGTTCTGGTGGGCGCGGTGCGCGCACCTTGGCCATATTGCCACCCGGGACCGGCGCACCACACGTGCCTCCGGCCCAGCGTAAAACCAGCCGCGTGATCTGCGAGCGGCTGTAGCCGCTCAGGCGCTGCAGGCAGGTCAACAAAGGGCCGAGGTCTGCGCGCGACAGCCGGCGGTACCCAAAGCGCCGCAGCACCGACTCGATCCAGGCCTACCGACCCTCGTCGTCGGCGGCCGCCTGAAACTCCATCGCCTGCGTACCCGCCAGCACCTGACGCACCTGCTGCAGCGTGCGCACCTGGGCTTCATTCTTGTCGATCACCGTCGATTCGATGATCGACCCACCCCGTCCGCGGGCTGCCTGCCAGCCCCCAGAACCGCCGATCCCAGGCGTCCCCCAGGCTCATTGCTCAATGGAATCTCGCGCCTGGCTTCCAGGCTCACACCTCGTTGGACAAAACTGTGGGATGACAAGTTTCGCGGCGCCCATGACAGTGGGCGCCAGGATGGGCCCATTCGGCGCGTCCCCATTCCTACTTGGACGCACTCATGAAACACCTTGCACTCCTGGCTGCCGCGGTCTCTGCCGTGTTCGCGACGCTGCCCGCCGTAGCGGCCAGCAACGCCAGCGCCTCGCTCGGCGGCTTTACGGTCACCTTGTTCGACCTGAACCCGTCCGACGGCGTGGCGCCGACCATCAGCTACTTCGGTTCGCCGTACGGCAGCTTTATATCTACCTCAGCCTATGACGGCACCGCCGGGTCACAGAATGGCACAGCCTTCAGCTTGGTGCCCTTTGGGCCGGCCTCGTCGGTGTCGACTGCTGGCCTGGCCAGCGCAGCGGGAAGCGTCAGCGGCACGCTGGGCAGCGGCTTGTTGATTTCCGCCAGCGGCATGGCCGGTGGGGCGGCGCTGCCTGGCTTCGGCTCCAGTTTCGGAGCCGAAGCGCGCGGCGGCGACTTCGGCCTCAGTTTCCAGCTCAGCCCGTTCACCCTGGCGGTCTTCTCGGGGACAGTCAGCCTGTCGGCGCAGACCACGGTGGGCGCCGAGTCAGACAACTTCTTCGTTTTCAACTCCGAGTCCGCCTCCGCAGCGGCCGGCATCTCGGTATCGGGCCCAGGCGCCAGCGGCGACGGCGGCAGCCAGAGCAGCTTCGACAGCCGCAGTCTGTTCGCCAGCTTTCAGCAGGTCTTCAATCCCGGCACCGGCAGCTTCGGCTTTGTCGGCGAGACGCTGACGCTTGGCGGCGTGAACCTCGCCGGCTCGTTCACCAACTTCAGTGTGGGCACGCTGCAGGGCTCCCTGTCTGTGACCACACGAGTCAATGGGTCCAGCAACGTCACCGCCATCCCCGAGCCCGGTACCTGGGCGCTGATGCTGGTCGGCCTGCTGGGTGTGGGCGCGATGGCGCGGCGCCGTTCGCGCTGATGCCTGTTCCGCGCTGCTGCGCGGGCATTCCTGCAGGCCGGCCCGTGCCGGCGTCTTTTGTGCCCGCTCGGTGCCGGGCCAGCGGCTCTTGACCCCACGGCAAGCCAAGCTCAGCGGGCCGCTGCCAACGCCGAACGCTGCCCCGGGCATGCCCCTTGATCAGCGAGATCGTCGGCAGCCTGAGGACGCACCCCAGCCCGGCCCATGAGCCATGTTGAGGCCATAGGGTGCGGCTACTCGGTGCGGCTCTGGGTGCGGCTACTGGGCGCGGCTACCGGGCGCGGCTTCGACATACCGCAAGTCGGCAAAAGGCCTGCAAGCGCCCCAGAAACAACAAAGCCCATTCTTGTCAGCTGGGCTAAGCCGTTTATTCTTATGGTGGCCTGGGGCGGAATCGAACCACCGACACGCGGATTTTCAATCCGCTGCTCTACCAACTGAGCTACCAGGCCAGAACAGCCCGCGAGTATAGCCGGCCAGGATGCGGTCAGACCGCGGTCAACACCGCCAGCAGCGCGAGCTCAGGCCAACTCAGGCCCGCTCAGGCCAGCCCGCGCTTGCCACGGCTCAGGTCCACGCCCAGTTGCTTCAGCTTGCGGTACAGGTGCGTGCGCTCCAGCCCCGTCTTCTCGGCCACGCGGGTCATGCTGCCGCCTTCCTTGGCGAGGTGGAACTCGAAGTAGCTCTTCTCGAAGGCATCCCGGGCTTCGCGCAGCGGCCGGTCCAGGTCGAAGCTCTGTTCCGATCGCGGGCCGCTGAACGCCTGGCTGCCGGCGCCCACCAGGCCACCTTGCATGCCCGGCATGCCCGACCCCAGGGCCTGTCCGCTCTGCCCACCCAGTGGCGCCCCCGCCAATCCCAGACCCCCCAGACCGCCCAGCCCGACACCATCCAGGCCGGCGCCGGGCTGCGCTGCGCCTGCCATTGCTGCAAGGCGTTGTGCAGGCTTGACCAGCGCCTGCTCGACCGCGCGCAGCAGCTTCTGCAGCGTGATGGGCTTTTCGAGGAAGGCAGTGGCGCCGTGGCGCGTGGCTTCGACGGCGGTGTCGATGGTGCCGTGCCCGCTCATCATGATCACCGGCATCTGCAGCTGCCCGGCGGCGGCCCACTCCTTCAGCAGCGTGATGCCGTCCACGTCGGGCATCCAGATGTCCAGCAGCACCAGATCGGGTCGCAGCAGTTCACGCACCTGCCGCGCCTGCTGGGCGTTCTCAGCCAGCTCGACGGTGTGGCCTTCGTCGGCCAGGATCTCGGACAGCAGGGCGCGAATGCCCAGCTCGTCATCTACCACCAGTATCGTTGCCATACGCGCGTCAGTACACCTGTGGGGCCGCGTCGGGGGTCGCTGCGGGGCCATCGCCGGCCCGCTCGGACAAGACGTCCGGCACCGGTGCAAAGTTCGAAAATGATAGCGAAACCCGCGCCCCGGTCACAGGGGCGTCGGGCTGGTCGCCGGCATGCACATTGGCCACGCGCACCCGGGCCCGGTGTTCGTCGGCAATTTTCTTCACCACCGCCAGGCCCAGGCCCGTGCCCTTGG
>JBBSCX010000416.1:0-3066 GCA_038249905.1 Burkholderiales bacterium | reverse complement strand
CCAGCAAGACCGGCGTGGCGGTGCCGCCATGAAGGTCAGCCCGAACGTCGAACGCTGGTCCCCGCTGATCCTGCTGGCGGCCTGCCTGCTGCTGTGGCAGCTGGTGGTGATGGGATTTTCGGTGCCCGAGTACATCTTCCCCAGCCCGGTGCAGATTGCGCAGCAATTCGGCGAGTTCGGCGGGCCCTTGCTGGACGCGGCCTGGAAGACCTTCTGGGTCACGATGCTGGGCTTTGGCATCGCCATCGTGGTGGGGGTGCTGCTGGGCTTTCTGATCGGCAGCAGCCGGCTGGCCTACACCGCCATCTACCCGCTGATGGTGGCCTTCAACGCCGTGCCCAAGGCCGCCGTAGTGCCCATCCTGGTGGTCTGGTTCGGCATCGGCCTGGGGCCCGGCATCCTGACGGCCTTTCTGATCAGCTTCTTCCCCATCACCGTCAACATCGCCACCGGCCTGGCGACGATGGAGCCTGAACTGGAAGACGTGCTGCGCGTGCTGGGCGCCAAGCGCTGGGACGTGCTGATGAAGGTGGGCCTGCCGCGGTCGATGCCCTATTTCTACGGCAGCCTGAAGGTTGCCATCACGCTGGCCTTCGTCGGCACCGTGCTGGCGGAGATGACGGCCGGCGACAGCGGCATCGGCTATCTGATGCAGACCGCCGGCAGCCAGCAGCGCATGCCGTTGGCCTTTGCCGGCCTGGTGACCATCGGCGCCATGGCGATGGCGATGTACGAACTGTTCAGCTGGATCGAGAAGCGCACCACGGGCTGGGCGCACCGCGGGTCGGAGAACATCTGAGTGCCACCTTCATCAGCCTCATGAAGCTTGCAGATAACGCTGCGCCAGCGACTCGCGCTCGGCAGGGCCCACGCCCAGGCGCTGCGACAGATAGCGCTCGACGCCGCCATGGTCGTCGTCGATGGCCAGCAAGGCCGTGTGCAGGAAGTCCTCCTGCACCTGCCACAGCACGGCCAGGGCCTCGGGCGGGGTCTGTGACAGCGGGTGGCCGGCGTGTCGGCTGGCGGGCAGCGGCGGCTTGAACAAACGGTTGGTGAGCATGAAGTCGGCCATCACCAGATCGCGCGGCACGCCCAGCGCCAGCAGGATCAGCGCCGCGGCCACGCCCGTGCGGTCCTTGCCCGCGGTGCAGTGGAAGACCGAGGGGCGATCGTCGGCCAGCAGCTGCTGGAACAGCGCGGCGAAACGGTGCGCCTGCCCGTCGATGAGGTGGCGATAGAGATCCTTCATCAGCTTCTCGGCCGTGGGGCCGTCCAGCGAGCGGCCGGCGGCCACCACGTCCTGCATGCGCTGCACCACGGTGGGCTCGATGGCCAGCGCATGCATGGGCACGCCGGGCAGCACATTGGGCATCGCGGCGCTCTCGCTGAGGCCGCGGAAGTCGAACACCCGCGACAGGCCGAGGGCGGCCAGCGCGAAGCGATCGGCGTCGGTCAGGGCGCCCAGGTGGTCGCTGCGGAACAGCCGGCGCCAGCGCACCGCCCGTCCGTCCAGCCCCGGGTAGCCGCCCAGGTCGCGGAAATTGCTGACGCCCTGCAGCGGCAGCACGCGGTCGGCGTGGTGCAGCAGCAGGGCGTGCGGGGAACTGCATGCTGGCGGTTCAGCGGCAGGAGGGTGCAGCGGCACTTCGACGGGGTTCATCCCCCAAGTGTGCTGCAGCCCGCCCGGTCGCGCCCCGGACAGCCCCGGAAAGACGCGACCCGCCGATGGCCCGGCTCAGCGCGGCGCGACTTGGCCGCCGTCCTCGGACAGGATGATCTCGACGCGGCGGTTGATCTGCCGGCCGCCGGCGTTGTCGTTGCTGGCCACCGGGTAGGCCTCGCCATGCCCTTGCACGTTGATGCGATCGCCGCCGACGCCGCGCGACACCAACGCAGCTCGCACCGCGGCGGCGCGCCGCTCCGACAGGGACTGGTTCGACTGGTCGCTGCCGACGCTGTCGGTGAAGCCCTCGATCAGCACATTTCGCTGCGGGTACTCCTTCATGAACGCCACCAGCTGTTCCATGCTGCGGGCTGCGCCCGATTTCAGGTCGGCACTGCCGGTGGCGAACAGCACGTCGCCGATGGTGACGACCATACCGCGGTCAGTCTTCTTCGCGTTCAGGTCTTTCAGCTGCTGCTCAAGCATCGCATTGCGCTGCTCGACGGCGCCAGCCTGGGCCTGTGAAGCCGTTGCCTGGGCCTGCGCCGCCGCGGCCATGCGCCTCGCTTCTTCGGATTGCATCTGCGAAGCCTGCGCGTCGCGCTGTGCCGACTGGGCTTGCATCTGCGATGAACGCGCGTCGAGCTGCGACGCCGCGGCGCGGCGCTGGGCCGCATCGGCCTCGGCCGTGCGTGCGGCCAGGCGCAGCTGGTCGGTCTCGGCGCCAGCGCGGGCCACCGCGGCCTCGGCAGTGCGCCTTTCACCCACCTGCTGGGCCACGGCCACGCGCTGGCGCGCCAGATAGGCCAGGTGGTCCACGGTGGCGGTGTCCTCGCGCGCCGCAAAGGCCGCGCTGGCCGTGGCCAGGCTGTCGGCTGCGCGCTTCAGTTCGACCGACGCGCCAACGCTCACCTGCGGGTCGGCCTGAGCCATGCGCATGGCACTGCGGGCCTCTTCCAGTCTGGCATTGGTGTCGGGCGTGCTGCTGCAGCCGGCAACCAGCAGGGCGATCGCAGCCAGGCTGATCAGGCTGTGTGCGCGCAGACGCTGTTCGCCCGGTGTCGAGCGGGTGTTCGGGTGGTTTTTGGGGTGGGACGTCATGTTCAGTTCCTCGGTGTGGTGGAGTTCTGCTGGCGTGCCAGCTCTTCGCGCAAGGCCTGGCTCGCAGCGGTCAGGGCCTCGGCGGCGCGACGCGACTTGGCGGCCTCGGCCTTGGCCTCGGCCAATTGCGCGTCCACCTGCGCCTGCTGCGCCAGCGCCAGCGCACGTTCATGTTCCTTGGCGGTCATCGCAGTCTCGGCACGGGCCAGCTTGTCGCGGGCCAGGGCCATTTCGGCGGGTGCCAGTGTCGGCGCACCGGCTGTGGTGGCCTGGCCGACGGCGGCGCGGCTCACCGCCATCTG
>JBBSCX010000415.1:0-3073 GCA_038249905.1 Burkholderiales bacterium | reverse complement strand
GCTGCTGCAGCGCGCCGCACTGGCCCTGCTGGCCGGCGACCGCGACGGCAACAGCGGCTTCCTGCAGCGCCTGGGGCTGGACGAACTGTCGGTCTCGCGAGCCGGCAGCGGCGACACCGCCAGCACCATCCTGATCCTGGGCAAGCAGATCTCCAAACGCGTCTACGTCGGCTACCAACAGGCCCTGGGCGGCGCCGGCGGCACCTGGCAACTGGTCTACCGCATCGTCGGCAGCCTGACGCTGCGCGCCCGCACCGGTGCCGACAACGCCATCGATCGGATCTGGACCTGGCGCTGGGACTGAGCGCCCCGCCGCGCGCCCGTTCGATCTGGACGGCGGGTGCGGGCGCCGGCCGGACCGTTCCTGCACAAGAGCGGGCCAAACCGCCACGGGCCACCGCGGACCCCCCTTCTCTCGACACACCCTAAGCCGTTCACGCAACTTGTGAACCCTGTCACCCCATGCGGGCTGAAGATGCGTAATGCCGGACTTTCGAATGCGCTGCAGATCCAGCACAAGGCGACCGGGGTGAAGCTGATGTGGTTGTGCGTGCTGCCGGGATCGGTGAGCGCGTGCTCGCGCGGTGCCCCGGAGTCCTCCGCGCAGACCGCACAGGCCGCACAGACCGCGCAGACCGCACAGACCGCGCCGGCAATGGCCGGACCACCGGCGCGAACCGTTTCGGTCGCGGGTGCGGCCGATACCGCCACGGCGATCTTCGCCGGTGGCTGCTTCTGGTGCATGGAGCCGCCGTACGACGAGCTGCCCGGGGTGCTTGCCACGACCTCCGGCTACACCGCCGGCCGCACGGTGAACCCGAACTACCAGCAGGTTTCCTCCGGCGGCACGGGGCACACCGAGGCGGTGCAGGTGGTGTACGACCCGACCAAGGTCAGCTGCTCGAAACTGCTGGAAGTGTTCTGGCGCTATATCGACCCGGTTGCGGTCAATCGCCAGTTCTGCGATGTCGGGGACATGTACCGCAGCGGGATCTATCCGGCCGATGCCGAACAGTTGCGCCTGGCTCGGGCCAGCAAGAAAGCGCTGGAGGATTCGGGCCGCTTTCCCGGCGGCATTGCCACCGAGATCGAGCCCGCGTCCGCCTTCTATCCGGCCGAGGCGTACCACCAGGACTATTACGTGAAGAACCCGCTGCGCTACAAGTTCTACCGCTTCAACTGCGGCCGCGACCAGCGCTTGCGGGATGTGTGGGACAAGCCGCCAAGCTGAGGACATGCAAAGCCACCTGCCGCGCAATGCGTGCCAGCATTCAAAATTTCGACTTGGAAGGTTCACTGTGATGCAAACGTCCGTAATTTGAAGGGCGCAAGCACCCGCGCCTGCGATGGCGACATCGGCAGCGCGGGGATGTCTGTTTCGACCGCGCGTCCTGGGCGGAAAGTGATTGAAGATCAGGTGGCCGCGCAACCCGATCACCTGGGCGGTCGGCAATGAAGCGCGAAGTCGCGGCCGGCCTGTTGATTGCCTGCATCGCGGTGGCGGTGCCGGCCCGTACGGTCAACAATTGCGATATCCGCGTCGGCACCCTGTGCAACGAGCTCAATCTGAGCGGCGCAAAGTTGAGCGCCAGCAACCTGGCCTTTGCGAGTTTTTCGCAGAGCGACCTGAGCGATGCCGATCTGTCCAAAGCCGACCTGCGCCGCGCCAACCCGAGCGACGCGCTGGTGCATGACGTCGACCTCGAGGACGCCGATCTGCGTGCGGTCGATCTGCGCGGCGCCGATCTGCGCTGGCTGCATCGGATGCCCGCCGGCTGCTGACCGCAAGCCATTGCCGTCGCGCTGACTTTCATGATTCGAGACCACAGCTCGAATCATTGAGGAGTTCCGCACATGTCAGAGAGCCAGCCTTCGCCCGATGGCGAATGGCTTCAGTTCATTGCAGCCCGGCCCATTCCAGCGGCAGTGTGTCGGCAGCGCCGCGGCTGTGCGCGGCCAAGGCGGAAGTCGGGGCCATGGATGGTCTTGTTGCGGGCAGGCTCTTGACTGCGGCCGCTGCTGCTGCATCGGGCATCATGCTGTTCATGGCCGATGCCGAGCCCCTGACCTTGCGCGTGGTTGGCGTTGTCGCGTCGTTGATGCGTTTCGGCGCCGAAAGCGCCGCCCACGCATTCGACTGATGGCGGGCGACCGCGCAGGCCGCGACCGAACCGCCGCACAGGCGGCGGTATGGCCGCTGGTGCTGTCCTTGTCGTTCGGACTGGCCTCGATGGCGTCTGTGCGAGCGCAGGAAGTGGCGCTGCCTGAAGAAGCCGAGCCCCCGCGGCGCTGGACCGCGGCGGTGGGCCTGGTGGCGTCGGTCGGGCCCGAATATGCCGGCGCGGCGCGCGTGGGCGTCACCGTGCAACCGGGACTCGGGCTGCGCTGGGGCCGCGTCAGCCTGTCCAGCCGCAGCGCCTTTGCCGTGCGTGGGGGCGAGCCCGGCGCGCGTGGCGGCCTGCGGGTGGAACTGTTGCGCAGCGAACGCTGGCGCTCCAGCCTGGGCCTGCGCTGGGACGGCGGCCGCGACGAGGGCGACAGCCCCGATCTGCAAGGCCTGGGCGACGTGCGCGGCACGCTGCGGGCGCGCGTGTCGCTGGGCTACCGCATCGACGAACGCTGGCGCCTGTCGAGTGCGCTCAGCGCCGACACGCTGGGCCGCGGCGGCGGCTGGCTCGGCGAGGTGGGCGTGTCTCGCGAGGGGCGGTTGAGCGCGGACACCGGTGTGAGTGCGGGCGCTGTGCTGGGCTTTGCCGGCGAGCGCTGGCAGCAGAACTACTTCGGCATCACGCCCGAGCAGTCGCGGCGCAGCAACTACGCCACCTATGCGCCCGGCGCCGGGCTGCGCGACGTGGTGCTGTCGCTGGGCGGGCGCACCGAGTTTTCGCTTTGGGGCGGCACCGGGCAGACGCCGCGCTGGGCCGTCTTCTACGGCGCCAGCATCTCGCGGCTGCTCGGACCGACTGTTGCCAGCCCCCTGGTGCGCGAACGCCAGGGCTGGGGACTGAGCGCCGGCATCGTGGCGCGGATCTGAACCATGCCGCGCAGCCCGGGGGAGCCTGCCGCCGACTTG
>JBBSCX010000414.1:0-3091 GCA_038249905.1 Burkholderiales bacterium | reverse complement strand
TCCTGTTCTTCGCTCAGGCGGCCGCGCACCTGCGCCAGGGCCAGGGTCAACAGATACAGGCCGGCCAATTGGGTGGTGAAGGCCTTGGTGCTGGCCACGCCGATCTCGACCCCGGCGCGCGTGATGTAGGCCAGCTTGCATTCGCGCACCATCGCACTGGTGGCGACGTTGCAGATGGTCAGCGTGTGTTCCATGCCCAGGCTGCGCGCATGCTTCAGCGCGGCCAGGGTGTCGGCGGTCTCGCCGCTCTGGGTGATGGTGACCACCAACGTCTTCGGGTCGGGCACGCTCTCGCGATAGCGGTATTCGCTGGCGATCTCCACCGTGGTCGGGATACGGGCGATGGCCTCCAGCCAATAGCGCGCCACGCTGCCGCTGTAGAAGCTCGTGCCGCAGGCCAGGATCAACACGCGGTCGACGTCCTTGAAGACGCGGTGGGCGCCGTCGCCGAACAGTTCGGGGCTGATGCCGGCCACGCCTTCCAGCGTGTCGGCCAGCGCGCGCGGCTGTTCGAAGATTTCCTTTTGCATGTAATGCCGATACGGCCCCAGTTCGGCCGCGCCGCTGTGGGCGTTGACGGTGCGCACGGGGCGCTGCACGGTCTCGTAACGGCGGCCGGCGGCGTCGAGGTGGCTGATCCAGCTCTTGCCCAGTTGCAGGTCGACGACGTCGCCTTCTTCCAAGTACACGATCTGGTCCGTCACACCGGCCAGGGCCATGGCGTCGCTGGCCAGAAAGTGCTCGCCCTCGCACCCACCGCCCGGGCCTTCTCGGCCCACGCCCAGCACCAGCGGTGAGCCCTGGCGCGCGCCCACCACGCGCAATGGTTCGTCGCGGCAGAACACGGCGATCGCATAGGCGCCCTTCAGCCGCGGCAGCGCGCGCTGCACGGCGTCGAGCAGGTCGCCGTCGTAGAACTGGTGCACGAGGTGGGCGATGACCTCGGTGTCGGTCTGGCTGGCGAAGTGATAGCCGCGCTGCTGCAGTTCGGCGCGCAGTTCGTCGTGGTTCTCGATGATGCCGTTGTGCACCAGGCCGATGCGCGGCACCGCGTGATCGTCTCCAGGGGCCTCGTCGCCCAGACCGCCGAAGGACGTGGCCATGGCGTCGACACCGGGCCCGGCGCTGAAGTGCGGGTGCGCGTTGTGCACCGCCGGCGCACCGTGCGTGGCCCAGCGTGTGTGCGCGATGCCCACGCCCGAGGCGATGCCGTCCTTGCGCACGTTGATTTCCAGTTCGGCCACCCGCGCCGTGCTGCGCGCGCGCATCAGGGCGCCGCCCTGGTGCACGGCCACACCACAGCTGTCGTAACCGCGGTATTCCAGCCGTTTCAGGCCCTCCAGCAGCACGGGGACGATGTTGCGGGTACTGACGGCGCCGACGATGCCACACATGTTGATTGGTTCCTGTTGGGTCGATGTGGCGCGATGCTAGGTCAGGCGTCATGGTGTTTTTGTTCATATTTCACGTCGTGATGACGGATACGAACAGAAGTGTGAATCGGCGAAATCCAACGCCACAATCAGACGCTACACGCACGAAAACGCCACCATGCGACTCGACGCCACTGATCTTCGGCTGCTGGATTTGCTGCAGACCGACGCCTCGCTGTCCAACCAGTCGCTTGCAGAGCAAGCGCTGACATCACCCGCCACCGCCTTGCGCCGCGTGCGCCGGCTGCGTGACGAGGGGGTGATCGAACGCCAGGTGGCCATCCTCGACCCGGCCCGACTGGGCCAGGGGCTGACGGCGCTGGTGGAGATCTCGCTCGACCGCCAGGGCGCTGAACACCTGGACGCCTTCGAGGTCCGCGCCGTGGCCGACAGCGCCGTGCAGCAGTGCTGGCGTGTCAGCCCGGGCCCCGACTTCGTGTTGGTGCTGCACTGCGCCGACATGGCGGCCTACCAGGCCCTGGTGCAGCGCCTGTTCACGCAGGACGCCAACGTGCGCAATGTGCGTGCCTTCTTCAGCGTCAAGCGGGCGAAATTCGAGCCGCGGCTGAATCTGGCGGCCTTTCAGCGGCGGGACGGCGACGCGGGCTGATCTGATCGGAACTGAAGTGGCCGAGGTGGAATCGGCCTGTGTTGAAGTGGCAGATGCTGCCTCAGCGCCTTGCGCGGCGGCGGCTACTTCACCAGCCGGTTCAGCCGTTCGGCGTCGAACGGCGTCTTGCTGTGGGCCTCGCTGGGCACACAGTCGCCGGCCGGCAATTCACGCGCGCCGGCGGCCAGCTTCTCGATGGCGCCCCACAGCAGCGCAATCTGCTGTTCGTGCCCGGCGGCGTTGTCGATCAGGCCGCGCATGGCCAGCGACACCGGGTCGTCGCCCTGGGTAATGCCGTAGGCCGAGAAGCCCATCTTCGCGGCCGCGGCCTCGCGCTGCGCCTCGGTTTCGGCCAGGATCACGCGCGCCGGGTTGCCCACCGCCGTGGCCCCGGCCGGCACCGCCTTGACGACCACGGCGCTGCTGCCGATGCGCGCACCGTCGCCCACCGTGAAGCCGCCCAGCACCTGCGAATTGGCGCCGACGATCACGCCCTTGCCCAGCGTCGGGTGGCGTTTGGCGCCCTTGGCCAGCGAGGTGCCGCCCAGCGTCACGCCCTGGTAGATGGTGCAGCCGTCGCCGATCTCGGCCGTCTCGCCGACGACCACGCCCATGCCGTGGTCGATGAAGACACGCCGGCCGATGGTGGCCCCCGGGTGCAGTTCGATGCCGGTCAAAAAGCGGCCGATGTGCGATGTGAAGCGCCCCAGCCAGTGCCAGCCACGAAGCCAGAAGCCATGCGCCAGACGGTGCAGCACCAGCGCATGCAGACCGGGGTAGCAGGTCAGCACCTCCCAGCGGGACCGCGCCGCGGGGTCGCGTTCAAGGATGCAGGCGATGTCTTCGCGCAGGCGGCTGAACATGGTGGCTTGCCGTGAGTGCTTTCAGGTAATGGGCGTTCAGTTTAGCGACGCGGAGGCAACCTTGATGGCATGTCAGTACCGCATCAGCGTGGCGGGCGCGGCGCCATCACGGCGCGCGCGATGCCGCGCAGGATGTGCACTTCTTCGGCCGTCAGTTCGGCGCGCTGCAGCAGTTGCTGCAGCCG
>JBBSCX010000413.1:0-3097 GCA_038249905.1 Burkholderiales bacterium | reverse complement strand
CGCCCGAACGGGTCCAGCAGCCGCCACCAGGTGTCACCGCCGCTGTTGGCCGTGTTGTCGATGAAGATGCGCTCGCCAGCCACCGCCTCGAAACGATAGACATCGGTCTCGCGCGCCGGCACCAGGGTGGCCGCGACCGACACGCCGCGGCTGATAGGCGTGGCCTGCGCCAGATCGATCAGGCGGAAGGCGTAGCGGCCCGTGCTGGCATTGTCGGCCGGCGCAAACACCGTCAAGGTGTAGGCACCGGCCGCCAGATCGAACAGCGCGCTGCCGTCCACCGAGTCCACATTGGTGAAAGCGCGGGCGCTGGTGACGACGCCGCGCGGGCCCTCCAGCGTCCAGCGGAGGTTGCCGTCGCTGCCCAGGCTGTCGAACAGCATGCGCGTGGCGGCTGCCAGCTCGAAGGTATGCCGCACCGCGCCGCCGGGCACGGGCAGGTGGCCGACGGTGGCGTCCGCGCTGCGCGACACCACCGTGGCCGACAGCGCGCCCGGGCCGCTGTCGGCAGCGGCCGTGCCGCTGGCCTCGTTCAACCGCAGGTACAGCGCCAGACCGGCTTCGTTGCCGACCAGGGCCGCGTTGCGCGCAGCGGCAATCTGCTCGGCACTGCGCGCGGTGTTCCACAGCCGCACCTCGTCGAGCAGCCCGGCAAACGCCGATTGGGCGCCCTGGCCCTCGCCTGAATCGGCACCGATCAGCAGCGGTCGTGTCGGGTGCGTCAGCGCATCGGTCTGGCGCACATTGCCGCTGGCGCGCTCGACGCCATCGACATAGATCTTCAGGCTGCCGGTGTTGCGGTCGACGACGCCGGCGATGTGCACCCACTGCCCGGCGCGCACCAGGCCGGCCGCCGTCTGCACGCTCTCAACCCCGCCGTCGCCGCTTTCGAGCAAGACGCTGCCATCGGCGTTCAGCCACAGGCTGTGGGCGCGCTGACCGGTCTGCCCGTTGCCCTGATGGAACAAGGGCGTCCAGGCGGTGGCGAAGGCCTCGACCTGCACCCAGGCTTCCATCGTCACAGTGCGCGTCAGGGCCAGCGCTGCGGCGGGGCCGACCTCGATCTGCTGCAGGCCATTCAACCGCAAGGCGCCGTCGACACGGCCGGCCGCTTCCCACACCGGGGCATTGACCGCGCCGGGCACGATCGCCCGCACCTTGTCTTGCACACGATTGAGCACGAAGCGGTAATCCGAAGCCGCGCCGGCATAGACCCGGCCTTCCACCAGCAATGTGTACTCGCCGTCCTGGTCGAGCGTGAAGGTGCCACGGTCGCTGCCCAGCCAATGCGGACCCTGCACCGTGCGGCCGAAGGGGTCCAGCAGGCGCCAGTAGGCGTCGCCGTTGTGCACTTGGGCGTCGAAGAAGAAGCGTTCGCCGGCGCTGGCGCTGAAACGGAAGACGTCGGTCTCGTTGGCCGCGTCCAGGCGACCGCCGGTAGCTTCGCCCGGCGTCAGCGGCGTGCCGCGCGCCAGGTCCAGCAGACGGAATGCATAGGCGCCAGTCGTGTCGGCGGTGCCATCGACCTGGATCACGTAGTCGCCTGGCACCAGGTCCAGCGCGACCGCGCCGGTGAAGTCAACGGCGTCCGAGCTGACGAAGCTGCGGTTGGTGACCAGCGCGCCGCGCGGGCCTTCGAGGCTCCAGCGCAAGGCGTTGTTGGGCGTCAGCGCATCGAAGACGACACGCAGATCTTCGGTCAGCGTGAACCTGTATCTATCTGTTTCACCAGGGGTGTCGAGTGCGCCATCGACACGGGCACCCATCGGGTCGCCCGACAGCAGGATGCGCGGCTCCAGGGCCTCGAAAGGCAAGGACGGTGTGACCGCCGGCGGCGCACGGAAGGCTGCGAGTGCGCGCTTGACCAAGCCGCCCAACAGGGTCGTCGCGAAACCCGACGCCCCTTGGGCTGCCGCACGCGATCGCCTGTGTGCCCTGGCACGTTCGGGTCGCGTGCGACCCGTCGAGCTCCCGTCCCTGTCCACCCTGGCGCCACTCCTCGAAGGATGAGCACTGCATTGGTCCGGCCCGTGTGACCGGACGCCGTATTCCAGGGCCTGGTGCTGGAGCTGAACACCCCCGGCCCGCGTGCCATGAGGCTAGCACGCACCCGGGGCCCGCGACCACCTCTGCAACCCGCTCATCTGCGTGGGCCGCGGCGGCCAGCGGCAGCGCGAAGTGTGCAGAAGTTGGCGTCGCGGCAGGCGGGACAGCCTTCAGTGTGTCATCGCGCCCGGGCCTGCATCGGCGGCGGGCGAGGCGGTCAAGGCGCCCGCCTCATCGCTGACGGCGCTGTGCGCGTCGAGCTTGGCCACCAATCGCGGCAGCGCACCCAGCGACAAAAGGTGGGCGTCGATCCACTGCAGATAGCCGTTGCGGAACAGCTCGACGATGCGCGCGTTGTCCATCGTGCGCAGCTTCTGCACATCGACGATCCACAGACCGCGCAGGGTCTGCGCCGGCTGGTCCTTGCGCTGCACGTTGATGACCTTGGGCACGAGCAGGCCCAGCTCGTGCAGGCGATTGGCGAAATCGGTGGTTCGCTGGGCCTCGGCATGGAAGGCCTGCAGGAAGTCGAGCACGCGCTTGAGGTAGGGCGACTCCTTGCCCTCGCCGTCGAACAGCGCCTCACCGTGTTCGGTGCCCAGACCGGCATAGACCTCGTCCACGCACACCGTCAGTCGTTCACCGTCGGCACCCTTGGCGAGCACGAACGGATAGCGGCGCGCGAAGGCCGGCACGTAGACGCCAGGGGTCCAGCGTCCCTGCCCGTCGACCATCAGGTTCTCGTCGTGCCGCAGGCCTACCAGTGCGGCCACATTGAAGGGGCCGTCGGCTTCGCCGACGAAGACGATGGGGTAGTCGCGCGCCGCCTCGGCGAACTCCGTGCTGGCAATGGGCACCGCATTGGTCTGCGCCGCAAAGCGGAAGTGGTCGGGCGTCACGGCCAGCTTCAGCGCCTGGTGCCGTTCACGGTTCAGCGCCACGGGTCGCTCATAGAACATCAGCTTGCTCATCGTCCTGGTCCTTCGGGAGGGGTCTCACGACCGAGGCGCGAAGCGTAAGTCAGATGTGTAGCGTCGCCACAGTCACATGG
>JBBSCX010000412.1:0-3102 GCA_038249905.1 Burkholderiales bacterium | reverse complement strand
GTGCTGGTGGTGCGCCACGCGCAGGCGCCCGGCACCTTCGACCCGCCGGAATTCCGCCTCGGCGACTGCCGCACGCAACGCAATCTGAACGACGAAGGCCGGGCGCAGGCACAGCGCCTGGGGCAGTGGTTTCGCGATCAGAAGCTGAAGCCGGCGGCGGTGCGCAGCAGCCCCTGGTGCCGCTGTCAGGACACCGCCACGCTGGCCTTCGGTCCCGGCACGCCGCAAACCTGGGCCGCGCTGGGCTCACCCCGCGCCAGTGACGCCGCCGTCAACCGCTCACGCAAAGGCAACTTGCAACAGGCGATGGCAGCGGTGCCGGCCGGGCGTTTCGATGTCTGGGTGACGCACAACTTCGTCATCAGCGAGCTGGCCGCCACGGGCGCGGCAAGCGGTGAGGGCCTGGTGCTGCGCGCGCGCCGCGGTGGTGGCGCGGCGGAGGTGCTGGCTCGGCTCGTGGTGGCCTGAACGGCCCACATGATCGACCGACAATCCGCGCCATGCACACACCCACGCCGCTGAGCCACCCGCCCTCTGCCGCAGCCTACATCCGCGAGCACATCCGCACCGTGCCGCACTGGCCGGCGCCAGGCGTCATGTTCCGCGACATCACGCCGCTGCTGGCCAACCCGCGCGTTTTCCGGGTGCTGATCGACGAGTTCGTGCACCGCTATTTCGACACCCGGCCCGCCGCCATCGCCGGCCTGGACGCACGCGGTTTCATCATCGGCAGCGTGCTTGCCTACGAGCTGGGCGTGGGCTTCGTGCCCATCCGCAAGAAGGGCAAGCTGCCCTTCACGACGGTCGAGGAAACCTACGAGCTGGAGTACGGCAGCGCCACGGTGGAAATGCACACCGACGCCGTGCAGCCCGGCGACCGCGTGGTGCTGATCGACGACCTGATCGCCACCGGCGGCACCATGATGGCCGGCAAAAAACTGCTGGAGCGCCTGGGCGCGGTGGTGGTGGAAGGCGCGGCCATCGTCGACCTGCCCGAACTGGGCGGCAGCGCCCGGCTGCGCGAGGCCGGGCTGCCGCTGTTCACGCTGGTGGACTTCGACGGGCACTGAGGGCACGCCACCCCACCGACGCCCAGGCCAGCGCGACGGTCAGCGCAGTGCCCAAGGGCACGTACCACGGAAAGGCCAGCCGGCCGACGCCTGCCAGCAAGGGTTCCAGCGCTGCCAGGGCCGGCCACGCCGCCAACCTCGCCGCGAACACCACCCCCAGCATCAGCACCACGGCCCCGGCCGCGCCCGTGATGACGTCGCGCCCATCGACCGCGACGCCGCGCCAGCCCGCCAGCAAGTAGGCGCCGAGCAGCGCGCCGTAGGTGACCGAGGCGATGCTCAGCGCCAGCACCACGACGGGCGTGTCGCGACCTGCGGCCAGGGCGTGAAAGCCCACCGCCGCCGCCGTCAGCAGCACGCCCCAGAGCAGTGAAAACCAGCGCCCGGCGCGCAGCAGGTGAGCGGCCTCTTCGGCGTCACTGGCACGCCGGCGCCGCAGGCCGGCGTAAAGGTCACTGGTGACCGACGAGGCCAGCGCGCTGATGGACGAACTGATGGTGCTCATCGCTGCGGCCAGGATGCCGGCCATCAACAGCCCGGCCACGCCCACCGGCAGGTGCTGCACGATGAAGCGCGGAAACAGCTGGTCGCCGGGCACGGCGGGGTCGGCCTGGCCCGCGGCCCACAGCGCCGTGCCCAGCGCCAGAAACAGCGTGAACTGCGCGACCACCAGCAGCCCCGAGCCGACCAGCGCGATGCGCGCGTCGCGCAGCGAGCGGGTGGCCAGCAGGCGCTGCACGATGATGTGGTCGGTGCCGTGGCTGGCCGCGGACAGCAGCGCCCCGCCGACCAGACCGCCCAGCAGCGTCAGCGGCACGCTGGGCGACAGCGACAGGTCCAGCAGCCGCAACTTGCCCGCGGCATCGGCCTGCGCCCACACAGTGTCAAGCCCGCCCGCCATCTGCAGCGCGATGCTCAGGGCCACCGCACCGCCGGCGACATACACACAAAGCTGCAAGGCATCGGCCCACACCACGGCCTTGAGCCCGCCGACGAAGGTGTAGGCCAGCGTCACGGCGCCCATCACCACGATGGCCCAGCCCACGTCCCAGCCCGTCACCAGCGCCAGCGGGATGGCGCCGGCAAAGATGCGCACGCCGTCGGCCAGAAAACGCGTGACAAGGAAAACGGTGGAAAGGCAGCGCCGGGTGAGCACGCCGAAGCGCGCTTCCAGCCGCTGGTAGGCCGTCTGCTGCGCGCCGCTGAAGTAGCCTGGCAGCAGCCACCAGGCGACACCGATGCGCCCGATGACGTAGCCGAAGGCGAGCTGCAGAAAGGTCCAGTCGCCGCGCGCGGCAATGCCCGGCACGGAGATGACGGTCAGGGCCGAGGTCTCGGTGGCGACGATGGACAGCATCACCGCGCCGGCCGGCAGGTTGCGCGCGCCGAGAAAGTAGTCGTCGGCACTGCGCACCGCGCGGCGCGACACCGCCAGGCCCAGGGCCAGCGTCAGCGCCAGGTACAGCAGGATGACGAGCAGGTCGGGCCAGGCCATGCCCGATTCTGGGCCGGGCGGCGATGGACAGTCCGGCCGCTCTGGCCGCTCTGGCCGGTCTTCGCGGCCTCGGCGCTCCGGCCGGTCAAGACATGCGGATCAAGGCGGTGACAGCAGACCGCGGGCCCACATCGCCTCGACACGATCGAACAGCACGGCCGCGTCGCCAAAGCCCGAGGCCCCGTGCGCCAGCCGCACCCAGGCGCGTGTGTCGTGGTGCGCACCCTCGATCACCTTGTCCGAACGCAAGGCAGTCAACCAGGTGTGCACCTGGGTGTAGTGCTGCGGGTGGTGCTGCAGCGTCCAGGCCAGGCCGACCAGGTCAGCAAAACCCTCTTCGCGCCGCGTGCGCCACATGCCCTGCAGCAGGTTGACGTCCTCGGGCTTCAGGCCGCTGAAGTCCGTGGCCGAAGTAAAGCCGACCGGAAGCCGGCCCCAGGCCTGATGCGTATGGCGCCAGCAGTGCGCCAGTTCATGTGCCGCGATGGCCTGCACCACCGGCAAGAACAGGGCCGGCGGAATGCGGTCGTGCAGCGC
>JBBSCX010000411.1:0-3102 GCA_038249905.1 Burkholderiales bacterium | reverse complement strand
CGCGGCCGCCGGCTCGGCCGACATCCGCTACCTGTCACGCCTGCCGGCGCCCTTCGCGCAATTGACGCTGGGCGAAAACGGCTACCGGCGCGGCGTGGCCGGCGGCTCCACCGACCTCGGCCCCGGGTTGACGCTGCTGGGTGCCCTGGAGGCCATGCACACCGACGGCCCCTGGACGGTGCCCGAGGGCGTGCGCAAGCTCAACGGCGTGCTGATGCTGACGGGCGGCACGGCCGCCCAGGGCTGGCATGTGACGGCGATGGGCTATCGCTCGCGCTGGACCGCCACCGACCAGGTGCCGCAGCGGCTGATCGACGCCGGCAGCTACCAGGGCCGGCCGTTCGGCCGCTTCGACTCGCTGGACCCCACCACCGGCGGCGACACGCATCGCACAAGCCTTTCAGGCGAATGGCACCGCGACACCGCCGCCGGCAAGACCACGCTGGCGGCCTATGCCATCCGCTACGACCTGGACCTGAACTCCAACTTCAGCTACCTGCTGGAGCGGCCCGCCGACGGCGACCAGTTCAAGCAGACCGATGCACGCACGGTCTACGGCGCAGATGCCGAACATGTCTTCAACCACGATCTGGGCGCGTTGCCTGCGCGCACCGTACTGGGCCTGCAGTTGCGTCACGACCGGGCCCGCGTCGGCCTGCACGACAGCATCGCGCGGCGCATCAGCTTCACCGTGCGCGAAGACGAGGTGCGCCAGACGCAGACCGGCGCCTTCATGCAGACGGCGCTGGAATTGACGCCCGAACTGCGCGCCATTGCCGGCCTGCGCGCCGACCACATCGGCGCGCGCGTGAATGCGCTGACGCTGCCGGTCAATGGCGGCCGGGCCAGCGATGTGCAGGTTTCGCCCAAGCTGTCGCTGGTTTACCTGGCCACACCGCGAGCTGAACTGTTCTTCAACATCGGCCGTGGCCTGCACAGCAACGACGCCCGCGGCATGACGGCGCGGATCGACCCCAAGAGCGGCGACCCGGTCGACCCGGTGCCGCCGCTGGTGTCGCTGACGGGGGCCGAAATCGGACTGCGCACCCAGGCCATCGCCGGGCTGCAGAGTTCGGTGGCGGTATGGGGCCTGCGTTCGGATTCAGAACTGGTCTACATCGGCGACGCCGGTGCCACCGAGCCCAGCCTGGGCAGCCGCCGCCGCGGCATCGAGTTCAGCAACCGCTGGCAGCCGGTGCCCTGGTTCTTGCTCGATGCCGACCTGGCCTTCAGCCATGCGCGGCTGATCGACGGCAGCCGCATCCCCAACGCCATCGACCGCGTGGCCTCGGTCGCTGCCACCGTGCGTGAACTGCAGGGCTGGACCGGCAGCCTGCAATGGCGCTATCTGGGCGCCGGCGCGCTGGCCGAGGACAACAGCGTGCGCTCGTTCCCCGCCTCCACCTTCAATCTGCGCCTGACCAAGGCCCTGGGCCGCGCGTTGGGCCCCGAGACCAGCGTGACGCTGGACGTCTTCAACCTGTTCAACCGCAAGGTCAACGACATCCAGTACTTCTACGAATCGCAGGTGGCCGGCGAAGCCGACCCGGTGGCCGACCGCCATGTTCACCCGGCCGAGCCACGCAACCTGCGGCTGACTTTGCAGGCGCGGTTCTGATGGGCACGCGCCGACTCCGCAACGCCGCGGCGAAGTGGCTGCGAGCCACGGCCGTGGTGAACTTGCAAAGCGCCGTCCGAACCGCCGTCCGTCCTGCCGCACTGACCGCCGCCATCGGCGCCCTGGCCGGCCCCGCCACCGCCCACGACACATGGCTGGTGGCTCTGCCCTTCACCGCCCGCGGCGAGGCGGTGGTGGCGCTGGGCACCGGCAACCAGTTCCCGACCCTGGAGACACCGCTGCCGCTGGCCCAGTTGCCGCTGCACGGTTGCCGCGGTGACGGCCTGGACGCGTCGGGCATGCGCTGGGTGACCGACCGCCCGACGGCGCTGGTGCTGCGTTCGGCGCGGCCGGTGGCGGCCACGGCGATGCTGAGCTGCTGGGCGCAATCGCAGACTTACGAATTGCAGATCGAGAACCCGATCGTCGAGATCTACCTCGACGAGATCAAGGCCGGCCCCGCCCTGCGTGAACGCTGGGCCGCATTGCGCGCGCGCGGCGTGGTCTGGCAGGAGACCTACACCAAGCACGCCCGCATCGAGTTGGGCGGCCCGGCCGCGGCCGAGGCCGCCAAGACCGGCAAGGACGCTGCCACCGCGGCCGTGCCCGGGCTGGGCATGGATGTGCTGATCGAGCCCGTACGCCGCCCCTTGCGCGTGGGCGACACCCTGCGTGCCCAGGTGCTGCGCGATGGCCGGCCGTTGCCCGGGCTGCCGGTCGAGATGCGCAGCGACCTCAGCCCGCTGGGCTTCTGGCGCACCACCGACGCCGAGGGCCGCGTCGAACTGCCGCTGCCGCTGGCCGCCAACTGGCTGCTGCGCGGCACCGACCTGCGGCCCTCGCCGCAAAACCCGGACCGCTGGGACAGCCGCTTCATCACCCTTGCCTTCCAGGTGCTGCCGAAGCCTTGACTTCGGGCCTGAGAACCCGTGTCAGCGGGCCGGCGTGGGGGCGGCGGGGGCAACGGGGGCCACCGACGCAGCGGACGGCGGCATCGCCGCCAGTGCCGCCTGCACCATCGGCAACTGCTCGGCGCCTGCCTTCAATTGCAGCGTCGAGCCTTTGAAGTCGTCGCCCACCGGCTCGACGCGCCCACCCAGACAACCGGCCAGGAACTGCTCGGTGACGGCGTTGAACGAGATGCGGTTGGGCGGGCGTGCAAAGCCGTGGCCCTCGTCGGGGTAGAGCACGTAACTGACGGGGATGCGGCGCGACTGCATCGCGGCCACGATCTGGTCGCTCTCGGCCTGCTTCACGCGCGGGTCGTTGGCGCCCTGGCCAATCAGCAGCGGGCGCTCGATGCGCGCCACATGCGTCAGCGGTGAACGTTCGGTCAGCATGGCGCGGCCCTCGGGTGTGTCGGGGTCGCCCATGCGGGCGCCGAAAATCTTGCGGATCGGCGCCCAGTACGGCGGGATCGAATCCAGCAACGTGATCAGGTTCGAGGGCCCGACGATGGACACGCCGCAGGCAAAGTCCCTGGG
>JBBSCX010000410.1:0-3133 GCA_038249905.1 Burkholderiales bacterium | reverse complement strand
GTACAGGAAGCGGTTGATCGAGCCGATCTCGCGCCGCACGATGAAGTCCACGGTGCGCCCGTCGGGCAGTGTGGTCGTGCCCATGTCGGCCGGGCGCGGCCCGGCGGGCAGTGCCACCAGCCCGCCGCCGGTGGTGCGGCGGTAAAGGTAAGTGACGAAGGTGTCGATGCTGCAGTCGCGGCTGTAGCCGATGACGTTGTTGCCGGCATCTCGCACGGTGTAACCGGGCGGGGTCGCGGTGTCCACCAGCGGCGCGCGCGCCACGCCCCCCTGGATGGTGGTGCAGACGAAGGGGTGCTGCTGCGGGCCACTGAAGATCGGGCCCGTGATCGGGTGGTTGACGAGGGTGACGCGGTCGCGGACCAGGCCATTGGAGGTCCGGCGCAGTTCCAGCGTGTTGGCGCCGAGGCCCAGGCCGTTGATGACCGCCTCCCGCCCGCGCGCGGTGGTGGTGAAGACCGGCGTGATGGGTGCGCCGTTCAGCCACAGGGCCACCCCCGGCTGGTTGACGGCCGGTGCCGCGATGAGGATGCGCGCGTCGCCGCCCGACACCTGGTCGGCACGGCCGGAAAGCACCTTCAGCGACTCGCGCCCGCGCACCACGGGCGTCGGGACGCCCTCACCCAAGGGCGTCGCCTTTGCGGCCGACGCT
The DNA here is from genome assembly GCA_038249905.1 of Burkholderiales bacterium. Taxonomy (GTDB): domain Bacteria; phylum Pseudomonadota; class Gammaproteobacteria; order Burkholderiales; family Burkholderiaceae_C; genus Rubrivivax. Next base: position 2,481 of record JBBSCX010000410.1, on the reverse strand, counting down.
GCCGCCGGAGCGGCATCGCGCGCCATTGCGGCGGGTGCGGCCACGGCCAGGGCCGCAGCCGCAAGGCACAGCAGCGGCAGGGCCGGAAGTCGCGGCGTCGTCTGCGGCCGTGCTGGGGGCGAGGCGGCGCCCTTCGCGGGCGCAAGTTGGTGATTGCTCATGTCTTTGTCTCCTGCTGCTCAGCCATGTCTGGCCGGTGCGCTTGTTGTGGTCACGGGTCGACAGCGGTGGCATCCACCGCTGTGCATCGACGCTAGGCGCTTTGACAGGGAGCAGGCCAGGGGGGAATCCCGCACGTCAGGGACACCCCCGCGCTGGGGTGCTCAGCGCAGGTGCTGGCGCAGGAACCGCTCCACGCGGTCGGCAAAGTCCAACTGGGTCTCGGTGCTCCAGCCGCCATGCCCCTCTGCGTCGTAGACCACCCACTGCGGCGGGCGGCCGGCGTCGATCAGCGCCTTGCGCATGCGTTCGCCGTGCACCAGCGGCACGCGGCGGTCTTCGCGGCCGAAGGCCAGCAGCAGCGGTGCGCGGATGGCCGCGGCATGGTGCACCGGCGAGGCCTCGCGCAGCATGTCGGCGTCGGCCTTGATGTCGCCCACCAGCTGCGGCAGGCTGTAGCGGCGCGATTCTTCGCTCATGTCACTGTCGCTGCGCCAGGTCAGCAGCAGCGACAGGTCGGTGACGCCGACCCACGACACCCCGCAGCGGTACAGATCGGGGTGGCGCACCAGGCCCATCAGCGTGGCGTAGCCGCCATAGCTGGCGCCGGCGATACACACAAGCTTGCCGTCCACCAGGCCCCCGGCCACGGCCCACTTCACGGCGTCGGCAACGTCGTCTTGCATCGTCCGCCCCCACTGGCGCCAGCCAGCGCGGTAGTGCCGGCTGCCGTAGCCGGTGCTGCCGCGGAACTCGGGCTCGATGACAACGTAGCCGCGCGAAGCCAGAAACTGCGCCCATGCATTCCACTGCCAGTAGCCGCCGCGCACCCAGGGGCCGCCATGCACCAGCACCACGGCCGGGCGGGCCCGCGACGGGGCGCCCTTGGTGGCCGGTGGCATCGTCACCCAGACCGGCATTTCCAGGCCATCGCGGGCGCGGATGCGGTGGAAGTCGCGCTGCGCCATGCGCGCCGGCACGATGCCCTTGCGCACCGCGCCCACGCCCTCCAGGCGCTTGTCGGCCGCATGCCAGACGAACAGATCGCCCGGGTTCTGGTCGTTGTAGGAAGTGACCAGCACCCGCATGTCGGCGTGGTCGCAGCGGCGGCAGTCCAAGCGGTTGATGCGGCCGGGCAATTTGGCGTCGATCTCGGCCTGCAATGCCTTCAGACGCGGGTCGAACCAGGCCGTGGTCTCGGCATCGGTGATGACGCGAACGCCCAGCACGCGGGCGCCCGGGGTCTCGCTGATCAGGCGGCCGATGAAGTCGAAGCCCGGCGTGCTGACCAGGGCGTCCTCAAGCGGCTTGCCCGTGCCGAAGTCGAAGCGCTTGAGCACCCGCGTGCCGGCCTCGCCCTGGGACAGGGTGACGTACAGGCGGTCGCCGTCCACCGCCACCGGCCACCAGGCTTCGTCCCGGTAGGCGAAGTCGGCCAGCCGTGTCCATTCGCGCTGGCCGGCGGCGCGCCAGTGCACGCCGCTGCGGCCCTGGCGCTGGGTCACCACCACCCGCGGCGTGCCGTCGGGGTCGAACAGCCATTGCACGGCGCCATCCGGCACGCCCAGCGCCAGTGAACTGGTGCGCCCCGAGACCACGTTCAGGCGCTTGGCGATGATCTCCGTGAAGTCTCCAGCGGCGTCCCAACGCCATTCACCGACCACCACCTCCTCGCCACCGAGGGGCGTGTGCAGCAGTTGGTGATTCGGGTCGAGCAGGCGCTCCTCGTTGAGCCGCGCCTCGCTGACCACAGCGCGGTAGCGCAGACGCACCAGGGTGCGCTGCTCGCGTCCGTCGGGGCGCACGCTGAACAGTCCCCGAGAGTAGCGCTGCCCGGCGCCGCCGCGCTGGTGGTCGGCGATGTCGAACACCAGCCGGTCCTCGTCGAGCCAGCGGAAACTGTCGATGTCGATGTCGCTGAAGCGCGCCGCCAGCTTCGGCGGTGTGCCGCCGACCATGTCCAGCACCACCAGGGCGTTGCGGTAACCCGGCAGTGCGACGATGGCCGCCAATTGCCGGCCGGACGGCGACAGCGCGGCGGCGCGCAGGTCGGGCTCGCGGAAGAACTCCAGCGCTGGCGGCGGCGTGTCGGGCGCAGCGGGGTCGGCCGCAGCGCCCGGGGCCGAGGTCGCTGCAGCCGCAGATGCGGCCGCTGCCGCCGCGTCCTGCGCAGCCACCGGCGCGCACACCACCCCGGCAACGCCAAGGCCCAGGCACAGGCCGCTGACGACCGCCCTGCGCCGAGCCCTGCACCAAACCCCATCCGGTGCCTCGACCCGGGCCAAGATCGCCCGGCAAACATCCACCCACAGCACACTGCTC
>JBBSCX010000409.1:0-3133 GCA_038249905.1 Burkholderiales bacterium | reverse complement strand
CTGTCCGTTGACCTCGATGCGGCCCATCCCGGCGGCGTCTGCGGCCAGCGCCCGGGTCTTGTACAGCCGCGCGGCCCACAGCCACTTGTCCAGTCGCAGACGCTGCAGCGGTTCGGCCATGGCAAGGGCAGGGTGGCGGGTGCAGGCGGGCGCAGGCGGGTGCAGGCCGGAACTGTGCCGCCGCGCGTGTCAGTCCGTGGCGCCCAGCGCCAGCGCGGCATCCCGCTGTTGCTGCTGTTCGGCCGGGTCGGGGGCGGCGCGGGTCGGCCAGCCCTGCAGGTGGCGTTCACACAACGAAGTGACGGCTTCGATCCAGTCGGGCGCGTCGTTGAGGCAGGCGATGTAGTGGAAGGTCTCGCCGCCGGCATGCAGGTAAGCCTCTCGCGCTTCCTGCGAAATCTCTTCCAGCGTTTCCAGGCAGTCGGCGACGAAGCCCGGGCACATCACGTCCACCCGCTTGACGCCAGCGTTGGCGAGCTCGATCAGCGTGGGCTCGGTGTAGGGCTCGAGCCAGCGTGCCTTGCCAAAGCGGCTCTGGAACGTGACGACCAGTTCGCCGGGTGGCAAGTCGAGCACCTGGCCCAGCAGCCGCGCCGTCTTGTGGCACTGGCAGTGGTAGGGGTCGCCCATCGTCAGCGACCGGTGCGGCACGCCATGAAAGCTCAGCACCAGCTTCTGGCCGCGCCCGTGCTCGGCCCAGTGCGCGCGCACACGGGCGGCCAGCGCGTCGATGTAGGCCGGGTCGTCGTGGAACTCGCCGATGAAGCGCAGTTCGGGCATGCGGCGCGCTGCCGCGCTCCACTGCAGCAATTTGTCGACGATGCTGGCCGTGGTCGCCGCCGCGTACTGCGGGTACAGCGGCAACACCAGCACGCGCGTAGCGCCGACTTTGCGCAGCCGGTCCATGCCTTCGGCAATGGCGGGCTGGCCGTAGCGCATGGCGTGCAATACCGTCACCTCGTGGCCGCGCGCGGACAGCGCTGCCGCGACGGCCGCGGTCAGCCGCTGCGTCCACACCGCCAGCGGCGATCCCTCGGGCGTCCACACCGTCGCGTATTTCGCCGCCGAGCGGGCTGGCCGCGTGCGCAGGATGATGCCGTGCAGGATGGGCCACCACACCAGCCTCGGGATCTCGACCACCCGCGTGTCGCTGAGGAACTCGGCCAGGTAACGGCGCAGGGCCGGTGCCGTGGGCGCGTCGGGCGTGCCCAGATTGACCAGCAGCACGCCGGTGCGTGCGGGCTGGCCGTGGCGGTAGGCGGGTTCGGGTCTGAAGCTCATGCGGCGGATATCACGGTGGTTCCTGGCGCCATGACGGCAGCGAGGGCGTCACGCACGGTGGCGGCTTCGGCCGGCTTGCGCCAGCAGCCTGTGAAACCGGCCCGTCGCGCAGCGGTCGCGACCTCGGGCCCGTCGTCGGCGGTGCACAGCCACGCAGGCACGGCAAGGTCGCCCATCTGCGCCCGCAGCCGGGTCAACAGCGTGTGGCCGTCGGTGTCGGGCAGGTGCAGGTCGATCACCAGGGCGTCGGGTGCCCAGGCGGCAACGATCTCCAGAGCCTCGGCACCGCTGGCAGCCGTCTCGACCTCCAGCGCCAGGCCCTCCTCGCCCAAAGCACGGCAGGTCTCGCTGAAGAGCAGCGCGTTGACCCGGTCGTCGTCGATGTACAGCACCCGCATGGTGGACAGCAGCCTGCGGCTCAGCGCACGTCGGCGCCAAGCACAGGCTGCGTCTCGGCCAAGCGCAGCACGTCGAAGCTGACGCAGGCCGAGCCGGGGTCGGTGGGCGAACCGCCCAGGCCGATGCTGCCGGTGCCATGCAGGGTGCAGCTGCCGCGGCGCAGGCTGACGATCTCGCCGTCGGCAAAGCGCACATAGGTGCCGTTGAAGCTCAGGTCCGTCAGCTGGAAGCTGCCGCCATGCCAGTCCACCCGCGCGTGCGAACGCGACACGCGCGAGTCGTCGACGCAGAAGCTGGCCTGCGGGCTGCGGCCCAGCACGATGGGGGTCTGCCGGCTGGCGAATATGCGGTGCAGGTTGCTCCACATCAGGCGCATGCCGTCGGGTTCGACCACCGCACTGACATCGCCGAACTGGGTCGGTGCCAAATCGCCGCCGCGGCGGCCCCCCATCACATGCACCTGAACGGGCTCGACGCGCCCGCGCAGCACCATCTTGTCCAGGCTGCGAAAGCGTGTGCGCAGGTCCGTGGTCAGGCCCAGCAATACCTCGGCCGTGACCAGGGTCTCGTTGTCACCGGCGTGGTCCAGCAAGCGCGCGGCCACGTTGACGGCGTCGCCGTAGCAGTCGCCGGCCATCTCGACCACCTCGCCGCGCGCGGCCGCCACCTGCACACGCAGCGCGCGCAGTCCGGACGAGGCGCCATGCTCGTTGCCGCGCGAAGCGATGGCCTCGAGCACGTCATGCATCTGGATGGCCGCCTGCACCGCGGGGCCGGGCGTGTGGAACACCGCCATCAGGCCGTCCCCCAGCGTCTTGACGACATGCCCGCCGTGTTCGACCACCGGCACGGTCAGTGCCGACACGCAATGCGTGACGACCGTGGTCGCCTCGGCATTGCCCAGCGTCTCGTACAGCGCGGTGCTGCCACGCAGGTCGGCGAATAGAACGGTGCGGTCGGCGATCTGGGTCATGCCACGGCGCAGTGTAGGTGCGTCGATGCCGAAGTGCAGCGGGTGCGGCGGCTCAGCCTGCTGGGGCTCAATGCCTTTTCAAAGATTGTCCAGGTAGGTGCGCAGCTTGTCCGAGCGGCTGGGATGCTTGAGCTTGCGGATCGCCTTGGCCTCGATCTGGCGGATGCGCTCGCGCGTGACGTCGAACTGCTTGCCCACTTCTTCGAGCGTGTGGTCGGTGCTCATCTCGATGCCGAAGCGCATGCGCAACACCTTGGCTTCACGCGGGGTGAGGCTGTCGAGGATGTCCTTGACCACGTCGCGCAGGCCGGCCTGCATCGCGGCTTCGATCGGCGCGGTGTTGTTGGTGTCCTCGATGAAGTCGCCCAGGTGCGAATCGTCGTCGTCGCCGATCGGCGTTTCCATGGAGATCGGCTCTTTGGCGATCTTCATGATCTTGCGGATCTTGTCCTCGGGGATCTCCATCTTCTCGGCCAGCGT
>JBBSCX010000408.1:0-3137 GCA_038249905.1 Burkholderiales bacterium | reverse complement strand
CTGCTTGATGCCCAGGCTGACGCGGTTCTTCTCGGCGTCGAACTTCAGCACCTTGGCTTGCAGTTCCTGCCCCACCTGCACCACCTCGGTCGGATGGCGCACACGGCGCCAGGCCATGTCGGTGATGTGCAGCAGGCCGTCGATGCCGCCCAGGTCGACGAAGGCACCGTACTCGGTGATGTTCTTGACCACGCCGTTGACGATCGCACCTTCGTGCAGCGTCTCCAGCAATTTGGCGCGTTCTTCGCCCATCGAAGCCTCGACGACAGCGCGGCGCGACAACACGACGTTGTTGCGCTTGCGGTCGAGCTTGATGACCTTGAACTCCATCGTCTTGCCCTCGTACGGGCTCATGTCCTTGACCGGACGCGTGTCCAGCAGGCTGCCCGGCAGGAAGGCGCGGATGCCGTTGACCAGCACAGTCAGGCCGCCCTTGACCTTGCCGCTGACGGTGCCGGTGACGAATTCGCCCGACTCCAGCGAGTTCTCCAGGCTCATCCACGACGCCAGGCGCTTGGCCTTGTCGCGGCTCAGGATGGTGTCGCCGTAGCCGTTCTCGACAGCGTCGATGGCAACAGCCACGAAGTCGCCGACCTGGACTTCGAGCTCGCCCTGGTCGTTCTTGAATTCTTCGATGGGCACATAGCTTTCGCTCTTGAGCCCGGCGTTCACGACCACATGGTTGAAGTCGATGCGCACGACTTCGGCGGAGATGACCTCGCCGATGCGCATGTCGTTGTTCTGCAGCGACTGCTCGAACAGCGCCGCGAAGGAATCGGGCGCACTGCTGTTGCCAGTGGAAGTGACGGTGGTGGTGACGGACATGAGGTTCCTTGGGGCCCGGGGGAAGTTGAAAGCAGAGCCGGGCAATGCGTGCAACAGATGTTGCGGGTTGAGGTGGATGAACACATCGCGCCCAGTGGCCTGACGGCCGAGGTGGGAGGCGCGATGCACCGGGGTACAGCTTCAGTTCAACGTCAGGCAGCGTTCGGAAGTGCGCGGTGTGGGCTGAGTGCCCGGCCGCAAACTGATCTTCTACGCCCCTTTTTTACTGCCAGCCATGTCGAAGGGGCGGCGAGCTTCCCAACTGTCCAGCACCTGGGCCACCGAGTCTTCGATGCTCAGCTGCGAGTTGTCGAGAAGCAGCGCATCTTCGGCCGGCTTGAGCGGTGACACGCTGCGTCCGCGGTCGCGGGCGTCGCGGGCCTCCAGGTCGGCGCGAAGAGGGGCGATATTAGACGGAATCCCCTTTGAAATCAATTGCTTATGCCGCCGTTCGGCTCTTTCATCGGGGCTGGCCGTCAGGAACACCTTGAGGCCCGCGTCCGGAAACACCACCGTGCCCATGTCGCGGCCGTCGGCCACCAGGCCCGGCGCGCGACGGAAGGCGAGTTGCAGGGCATGCAACGCCGTGCGCACCGCCGGGTGCACGGACACATGCGAGGCCATGGCGCCACTGCTTTCGAGCCGCAATGTGTCGCTGATCTCGCGTCCGCGCAGCCAGGTGCGGCCGGCTTCGGCGCCAGCGCCGAAGCGCAGATCCAGGCGGGCTGCGGTCAAGGCCAGCGCGCCGGCGTCATCGCCATCCACGCCGTCCCACTGCGCCGCGATGCCGGTGGCGCGGTACAGCGCGCCGGAGTCGAGCAGCCCGTAGCCCAGCGCGCGCGCCACCTCGGCCGCCAGCGTGCCCTTGCCCGACGCGGTCGGGCCGTCGATGGCGATGACGGGCACCTGTGCCGCCGCGGTGCTGACCAGGCCGAACAGCGTCTCGAAGTAGTCGGGGAAAGTTTTGCCGACGCAGCGCGGGTCCAGGATGCGGACCGGGCAGGGCGCCGGGCGGTCGGGGCCCGCATCGGCCGTGCGCCCAGGCGCCAGGCCGTTGAACGCGGCCAGCGACAGGCACATGGCCATGCGGTGGTCGTCGTAGGTGTGCACGACGGCGGCGCGCCAGGCATCGGGCGCGGGCGGTGTCACCTCGATGAAGTCCGGTCCCTCGACCACGGTCGCGCCCACGCGCCGCAGTTCGGCGGCCATGGCGGCGATGCGGTCGGTCTCCTTCACGCGCCAGCTGGCGATGCCGTTCAGCCGTGTCGGGCCGTCGGCGTACAGCGCCATCACGGCCAGCGTCATCGCGGCGTCGGGGATGGCGGTGCAGTCCAGCGTGATGGCCGTCAGCGGCCAGCGGCCGCGGTGCACTTCCAGCCAGTTGGGGCCGCTCCTGACCTGCGCGCCCATGGCTCTTGCCGCGTCGACGAAGGCGATGTCGCCCTGGATCGAGTCGTGGCCCACGCCGTCGATGTGCACCGGTGCGCCGCCTTGGGCGGCGATCGCGCCCAGCGCGACAAAGTACGAGGCCGACGACGCGTCGCCCTCGACATGCACGCTGCCCGGTGTGCGGTAGGCGCTGCCGGCGGGGATGGTGAAGCGCTGCCAGCCCTCGCGCTGCACGTCGATGCCGAAGCGCGCCAGCAGCTTCAGCGTGATGGCGATGTAGGGCGTGGAGATGAGTTCGCCCTCGACCTCGATCACCACGTCCTGGGCTTGCGCCACCAGCGGCAGCGCCAGCAACAGCGCGGTCAGGAACTGGCTGGAGACATCGCCGCGCACGCGGATCGGTGCCGTCAGTGCCAGCCGTCCGCCGGCGCGGCCGCTGATTCGCAAAGGTGGGTAGCCGGGCGTGCCCAGGTCCTCGATCGTGCAGCCCAGCGGACGCAATGCATCGACCAGATCGCCGATCGGCCGTTCGTGCATGCGCGGCACGCCGCGCAACGTGAAGTCGCCGCCCTGCGTGGCCGCCAGCACTGCCAGCGTCGCTGCCAGCGGCCGCATGGCGGTGCCGGCATTGCCCAGAAACAGGTCGGCCCCGTGCACCGCCAGCCGCCCACCGATGCCGGTGACGCGCAGCACCTGGTGGCGCCCGTGCGATGCGTCCTGCAGTCCACAGCCGAGCGCCCGCAGCGCGTCGAGCATGACGCGCGTTTCGTCCCTGTCCCGCAGTCCGTGCACCTCGGTCGTGCCGGCGGCCAGGCCGGCCAGCAGCAGCACGCGGTTGGAGATGCTCTTGCTGCCGGGCAGCGCGACACGCCCGGACGCGGCGTCCAGCGGGGGCAGGTCGAGGAAAGGGATGTCGTGCATGG
>JBBSCX010000407.1:0-3146 GCA_038249905.1 Burkholderiales bacterium | reverse complement strand
TGCCGCGCCAGCGGCCGCCAGTCCTGGGTGCGGCGGTTGAAGAGTTCACGCGCCAGCATGTAGTGCTGCCAGGCTTCGACCCCCGCGCTGCGGTGCGCGTCGGGCAGCGGTGTGCCGGGCTCGATGTTCTGCAGCACCTGCGCTGCCACGCTGCGCGCAATCTCGTCCTGCAGCGCAAAAAGGTCGACCAGCGGGCGCTCGAAACGTGCGCTCCAGCGCCGGTAGCCGCTGACGGCGTCGACCAGCTGGGCGCTGACCACGACGCGGTCGCCGTCGCGCCGCACGTTGCCTTCCAGCAGCCACTGCACGCCGAGCAAACGGCCGATGCGCTTGGCGTCCTGCGCCGCGCCACGGAAGGCGAAGGAGGAGGTGCGTGCCACCACCTGCAACCGCGGCAGCTGGGCCAGGCGGTCAAGCACGTCTTCGGCCACACCGTCGGCGAACAGCTGGGCGCTGTCGGCGTCAGCGGCGCTGAGCACGCTGAACGGCAGCACGGCGATGCTGGCCACCGGTGCCGGCGGGCTGCGCCACGGCACGGTCCACGCCAGGGCGGCCACGACGGCCACAGCGGCCACGGCGACCAGCGCCGCCGCCATCGCGCCGCGGCTGCGCCACCCGTGCGCTCGCTGTGACTTCTGCGGCGGCGGCGTTGGAGCCAGAGGTGTGTCAGCCGCGCCAGGCGTGGCATCGCCGGCGCGGTGCGGGTTGGGCGCCGCCGCGGCGCCTTCGACCGCAGCCGCGGCTGGCATCACCGCCTCGGCCCGCGGCACGACCATCATCCGGTAGCCGCGCCGCGCCACGGTCTCGATGTAGCGCGGTGCGCCGGCATCGTCGTCCAGGGCCTTCCTCAGGTCCTTGACGCAACGTGTGAGCGAGTGCTCGGTCACCACGACCCCGGGCCATACGGCCGCCAGCAACTCGTCCTTCTCGACCACGCGGTCGGGGTGGCGCAGCAGATGGTGCAGCAGGTCGAAAGTCTTGGGCTGCAGGTGCAGCAGGTCCGCCCCGCGGCGCAATTCGAAACGATTCGCGTCAAGCGTGAAGTCGCCAAACTGCAGCACGCCTGGCGCCGTCGTGGCGCGTGCGTCGTTTTCGTCGGGCGGGCGCGCCATCACGAAGAGTTCACGGACGGCCGAGCGGTCAGTCGCCGCGCGCGGCCATGCCAATGGGCGCCAAGTGGGGCGAGAGCGGCGCACATGTCCGTGCCGACGCGGTGGGCTCCTTCGCTTCTCTCTGGACCGTGATGCAGCACACCATCACGATCATGATACGCAGCGGTCTCGCCAGCGTGTCCATGCCCGCCACACGCTGGAAATCGACGAGGTTGGCGTCTGCCACCGCCAAGAGATGACAGACCGCCGCAGCCGATCCATCACACCGGATTCAAAGGCTGAACCACCAAGCGGACACCCAGTGCAATGCACACACGGTTGACGGTGTCGAAGCGTGGCGCACTGCCGGGCCGCAAGGCCTTGTACAGCGCTTCCCTCGTGATGCCCGCCGCCTTGGCGATATCGGTCATGCCCCGCGCGCGAGCGATATCACCCAGCGCGGCAGAAAGCAGTCCCGCGTCGTTGGCCTGGAGGATGTCGGTCAGGTAAGCAGCAATGGCCTCGTCACTGTCGAGGTAGGGGGCGGCATCGAATGCCGGCAGCTCGTCAAGCTTGATTCGCGCTTGCATGTCGTTTCCTCAGCGCTTTGACGATGAACACGGCAGCAATGTAATCGAGCGATTACACCCGGAAAAGGTCGCTGAACGCAGGTTGGAGCCTTCAGACGGGCTGCTTTCCGCCTGATACGCTCCGCCGGCCGCAGTGACCCTCAGTGCCTGATGACCCAGCCCGCGCCGACCGCTTCGACCCCGCTCCCCGCCGCCTGCCTGAGCGCCATCCTGCCGGCCGATGTGGCCGGCTACTTGTCAAGTCCCGCCTGATGGCCATCGACGACCGGCTTGGCGGGCGATTCGGTGTTGCTGGCCTTTGGCAGTGCGGCGTCGGCCTTGCGCTGCGCGCTGCGGGTGCAACAGCAACAGGTGGCACAGGCCAACCCGCAGACCGGCACGCTGCGGCTGCCATTGCGCATCTTGGCGGTGGCAGACGCACGGCCGGAGCAGCGACCGTCACAGTCGGCTGACGCAGGTTTCCAATCAGGAAACATCGTGCGGCTGGCCACGATGCAGCATTGGCAACATCTGCGGCGGGCGATCAGCGTCAGCCGGCACCAGGCACCGGCACCAGAGCAGCACCTCAACACCGGACACAAGAACCATGTCGACGACCAGCACCGATCTGCAGCGTTTTCGCGCCGCTCGCGACTTCCTGCTCACCCACCGCAGCGACTACGAGCGCGCCTACGCCGGCTTCGAAGGGCCGCAGCTGGAGCACTTCAACTGGGCACTGGACCACTTCGACGACATGGCGCGCGGCAATACGGCGCCCGGTCTGTGGATCGTTGGCGACGACGGGGGCGAGCAGATCGTCAGCTTCGCAGAACTCGCCGATCGTTCGGCCCAGGTCGCCAACTGGCTTGAATCGCTGGGCGCGCAACGCGGCGACAGGCTCTTGCTGATGCTGGGCAACGAGGTCGCGCTGTGGGAAATCATGCTCGGCTGCATCAAGGCGGGCGTGGTGCTGATCCCGGCCACGAGCCTTCTCACGCCTGACGACCTCGTCGACCGATTGGAGCGCGGGCAGGTGCGCTTCATCGTTGCCGGCCCGGCCAGCGCGCCCAAGTTCGAAGGCCTGGCCGACGGGCTGCAGCGCATCGTCGTCGGGGGTGAAGCGCCGGGCTGGACGCCGTACGCCGGGGCCGATGCCGCGCCGACCGTTTACATGCCGCGCCAGCCCACGGGCGTGGACGAGCCTTTGCTGCTGTACTTCACCTCAGGCACCACCAGCAAGCCCAAGCTGGTGCTGCACAGCCACAGCAGCTACCCGGTCGGGCACCTGAGCACCATGTACTGGACCGGGCTGCAGGGCGGCGACCGGCACTGGAACATCTCCTCGCCCGGCTGGGGCAAGCACGCCTGGAGCTGCTTCTTCGCGCCCTGGAATGCCGGTGCCTGCGTCTTCATCTTCAACTATGCGCGCTTCGATGCCAGGCGCGTGCTGCAGATTCTGGTGGACAAGCAGCTCACCAGCCTGTGC
>JBBSCX010000406.1:0-3157 GCA_038249905.1 Burkholderiales bacterium | reverse complement strand
GGGGTCCGACGTCGTCAGCTCGGACCAACTGAACGCGCCGTGGGTGTGAAACGGGTCCATCGGGTGCTTCCTGGGGCAAGGGTTCGGGGCCCACATGCTGCTGCACAATCCGTCGCCCTGTCGATACCCCCCATGAGCCTCGTTTTCCCGCACACCTTCGTGCCCTGGTTTCGTGCCGTGGCGCCGTACATCCACGCTTACCGCGGCAAAACCTTCGTCGTGGCGATGGCGGGCGAATTGATCGCCGCGGGCAAGCTCAACACCTTCGTGCAGGACCTGGCCATCCTGCACGCCATGGGCATCAAGCTGGTGCTGGTGCATGGCTTTCGCCCCCAGGTGACCGAGCAATTGGCGCTGAAGGGCCATGTCTCGCGCTACCACCGCGGCATCCGCATCACGGACCCGGTGGCGCTGGACGCGGCGCAGGAAGCCGCCGGGCAGTTGCGCTTCGAGATCGAGGCCGCCTTCAGCCAGGGGCTGCCCAACACGCCGATGGCCAACGCCACGGTGCGCGTGTTCTCGGGCAACTTCCTGACGGCGCGTCCGCTGGGCATCGTCGACGGCATCGACTTCATGCAAAGCGGTGTGGTGCGCCGCGTGGACCATGGCGCCATCCGCCGCGCCATCGACATCGGCGCCATGGTGCTGCTGTCGCCCTTCGGTTTTTCGCCGACGGGTGAGGCTTTCAATCTGACGATGGAGGACGTGGCCACCTCGACCGCGATCGCGCTGCAGGCCGACAAACTGGTGTTCATGACCGAGATCGCCGGCATCCGCGAACACGCGGACGACCCCGAGTCGGCTATCGACACCGAACTGGCCGTGGCCGATGCCAAGCGCCTGCTGGCCGCCCTGCCCCCACCCTCGCATCCCACCGAACCGGCCTTCTACCTGCAGCACTGCGTGCGCGCCTGCGAAGGCGGCGTCGAGCGCAGCCACATCCTGCCCTTCGCCGGCGACGGCGCATTGCTGCTGGAGGTGTTCACGCACGACGGCATCGGCACCATGGTGGTCGACGAGAAACTGGAAAGCCTGCGCGAGGCCACTGCCGACGATGTCGGCGGCATCCTGCAGTTGATCGAACCCTTCGAACGCGACGGCACGCTGGCGCGCCGCGAACGCACCGAGATCGAGCGCGACATCGCCAGTTTCACCGTCATCGCCCATGACGGCGTCATCTTCGGTTGCGCCGCGCTCATTGCCTACCCCGAAGCGCGCACCGGCGAGATGGCCGCGCTGACCGTGAGCCCCGTCAGCCAGGGCCAGGGCGACGGCGAGCGCATTCTCAAACGCGTCGAGCAGCGCGCCCGCGCGATGGGCCTGGAAAGCATCTTCGTGCTCACCACGCGCACCATGCACTGGTTCATCAAGCGTGGTTTCCAGAACGTCGACCCGGACTGGCTGCCCGAGGCCCGCAAGCGCAAGTACAACTGGGACCGCCGCTCGCAGGTGCTGGTGAAGAAGCTCGTTTGAAATTCGCGCGGCCGGCGGCACTGTCCCCAGTACCGCCGGCCGCACCAAACCCTGTGCAGCGGGGCGCAGCCCGGCCGCACACAAAACCCGGAGAAACCCATGGCCCGAATGGTTCAATGTCTGTACTTGAAGAAAGAAGCCGAGGGCCTGAGCTATGCGCCCTACCCCGGCGAACTGGGCAAGCGCCTTTACCAGGGCATCAGCGCCGAGGCGTTCGAGGTCTGGAAGAAGCACCAGACCATGCTCATCAACGAAAACCGGCTGACCGGCACCGACCCACGGGCACGCCAGTATCTGATGCGCCAGTGCGAACAGTTTTTGTTCGGCACCGGCGCTGATCAGCCACTGGGTTATGTGCCGCCGGCGGACAAGCAAGACTGACAGCGCCGCGCGCAGGCCGCAGCGGCGACGTGCAAATCAGAACAGGGTTATTTCGGGTCGCGACCGAAGGTTTCGCGACGCCTCTGGTGATATATTGCGGCGCCTATTAATCACCGGAGCATGCCCCATGGCGACCCTGAGCGAACTGCTGGCCCGCAAAGCCGCATTGGTCAATGAACACACAGCGCTGGAACAGCAAATCGTTGAAACCCGGCGCGTGGAACGTGGCGACGCCGTGGCCAAGGTCAAGTCGCTGATGTCCGAATATGGACTGACGCTGGCAGACCTGGGCACCAGGTCACCCGCGGACGCGCCGCGCAAGTCCACCACCAAGGCAGCAAAGGCGGCCAAGCCGGCCAAGGCGCTGAAGAGTGGCGGCAAGGTGCCTGCAAAGTACCGCGACACGGCGACCGGTGACGCCTGGTCGGGCCGCGGCCTGCAGCCGAAGTGGCTGAAGGCGCGGCTGGCCACCGGCAGGACGCTGGCTGAATTCCTGATCTGACGTCCGCCGGCGCGGCCCGGCACACGCCAGGGTCCGCGTCGTTTCGCACCGCAGCTTGCGGCGATGCCGGACGCAGTGCCCGGGGCGGTCCGTGCCACGCGGCCGCGGCGCGGCAAGCCCGGGCCTTCTCTGCGGCACTACCATCTGCGGCTTGACTGTGACCCGCCGCTTGGACTCCAAACCCCGCCCCTTCGATCAGCTTGTCTCCGACTGGCGCTCGACCGCCATCGTGTCGCTGCTGGGGCTGGTCATCGGGCTGGGTTGCCTGCTGGCGGTGTATGCCGGCAGCATCGCCATCGACCTGCGCCCCTGGGGTGCTCTCGCACTGGCCGCCGGCATCGGCTGCGGCGCCATGCTGCGCTGGGGCGCCCACTGCCTGGTCGGTGCCGCCACCGGCACCTTGATCGGCCTGGTCGGCGTCGGCATGGCGCCCGCCCAGGCGCTGGCTGCCACGATGATTTGGACGCTGGCGGTGTGGCTGGGGGCGGCAACGCTGCAGCGCACGGGCTTCGACATGCGCCTGAGCCGGTCACGCGACCTCGCCCTGCTGGTGGGCGCTGCCGCAGGGCCCCTGGCGCTGAGCGCAGCGGCAGGGATCTCGCTGGCGGTGCTGCCAGGCAACCTCACGATCGGCAACCTGGCGCTGGCCTGGCTGGTCCTGCTGTTGGGGTGCCTGGCCACAGCCCTGCCCACCCTGATGGTGGACCGCCGCGTTCTGCACGCCATGCAACCCAAGTCGGACTGGCCCGAGTCCCTGCTGGCGCTGGCGGCGACGCTGGCCATGTTGTGGCTGCTGGCGGT
>JBBSCX010000405.1:0-3167 GCA_038249905.1 Burkholderiales bacterium | reverse complement strand
GTGCTGGGTCTGGCCAGCCTGGCGGCCGACAACGCCGCCTTCGCGGCCGCCGCACCCGATGCACTGTCCCGCCTGGGCGTGGGTGCAGACGATGCAGCGCGCTTTTCACTGCGTGCCGGTGTGGAAGTGCGATCCGAAGGTGACCTCACGCTGGCCAGCGCCTGGAACCTGGCCGCCGAACGCCCTGGGGGCAACGCCGGTGCGCTGACCTTGCGCGCCGCGGGCACCCTCACGCTGGCAGCCAGCCTGAGCGATGGTTTCCTGTCCACGGCAGCGAACGCGGCGCTGGGCAGCGACCCCCAGGCCTGGTCCGTTCGCCTGGTGGGAGGTGCCGACCTCGCGGCCGCTGATCCGATGGCCACGCTGCCGGGTGCCGAGGCTGACCTGAGCCTGGGGGCCGGCGTGCGAGTGCGCACGGGCGCCGGGAGCATCGAGATGGCAGGCGCGCGCGACCTGCTGTTCGGCGGCAGCGGCGGCAGCGCCGCCGCTGCCTACGTGGCGGGCACCCTGACGCCTGAATCGGCCACGCTGCTCGGCACCCTGTTCGCTCGCCAGGCGGCCAAGCCCTTGTTCACCGGCGACGGTCTGCGCATGGACCTGCGCGCCGGCCGCGACATCGTTGCCGCCGAGGCCGGGCAGTTCATCAACAACTGGCTCTGGCGCAGCGGCCTGATCCAGCCCACCGGGCCCGAGGCCGGGCTGTACGCAGCAGCGAGCCACCTGGGCTGGTGGACAGAGTTCGGCGCCTTCGCGCAGACGCTGGGTGCCTTCGGTGGTGCGGGCCTGCAGGTCGAGGCCGGACGCGACATCGTCAACCTCCAGGCCATGGTGCCCACGGTGGGCTGGGCCGACAGCCGTGAGCCGAACCAGGCACTGCTGCAAGTGCGTGGGGGCGGTGACCTGCAGGTGCGCGCCGGTCGCGACCTGCTGGGCGGACAGTTCCTGGTGGCTGCGGGCGAAGGCCGCCTGGGCGCCGGCCGCAACATCGGCAGCGCCACCGGCAATGCCAACCTGGCCCAGGTGCAACTGGCGCAGATGAACGGCGGGCGTTTCACACTGCAGTCGCGGCTGGACCTGGCGCTGGGCGGCAGCCTGAACCCGACCGCGGCGCCGCCGAGCACGGCGCGCAACAACGTGTCGCGCTACTTCTACAGCTGGGGTGAAGGCGCGGCGCTGGAGCTGCGTGCGGCGGCCGGCGAGCTGACGCTGAGCTCGCCGGCGCCGATCGCCAACTTCGGGCTCGTCAACACCAACTTGCTGGCCGCATCGATGCGCGTGCTGCCGCCGAGCCTGATGGCCTATGCCACCGCCGGCAACCTGCAGTTGCTGGGCGCACAGGGTGGGCTGCTGTTTCCGGCTGCAGGCGCCGACCTGATGCTGTGGTCGGCCGGCGACCTTCGCTTGGGCACCGGCCCCAACACCACCCTGGCCATGGTCGACAGCGCACCGGCGCTGTGGCCCGACTTCAAGCGACCCGAAAGTTTCGGTCCGCTGCTCACCAACAACGACGCGCTGCTGATCAACGCGCTGGCCGACTCCCTGCCACGCAGTGCACTGCACGCGGGGGGTGAACGACCCGTTCAGGTGCATGCCGGCGGCTCGCTGCTGGCCGAGGGCCAATCGACCTGGTTGCTGCCCAAGGCGGCACGCTTCAGCGCCGGGCTGGACGTGCGCAACCTGCGCCTGCGCGGCCAGAACCTGGAAGCCGCCGATCGCAGCGAAGTGGTGGCCGGTCGCAATCTGCTGGCTGGATTGCAGGGCCTGGTCGAACTGGGTGGCCCGGGTACCTTGGACGTGCGCGCTGGTCGCGACCTGGACCTGGGCGCCTCGGGCGGCATCGTCAGCATCGGCAACCGCAAGAGTGCTGCGCTGCCCGCCGCCGGGGCCTCCATCCGCCTGGCCGCCGCGACCCAGGGGGTACTGGACCTGGCGGCGCTGGACGCCTGGCGACAGCGCGATGACGCCGTCCAGGCCCAATTGCTGGCTTTCGTGCGCGAGACGCTGTCCGCGCCAGATCTCAGTGCCGAAGCAGCCTGGCAGGCCTTCCGGACCTTCCCGGCCGCGGCCCAGGCGGCACTCGGTCGGCAGCTGCAGGCCCAGGCCTTCCGCCGCACCTACCTGGACATACCAGCCGCCACCCCCGAGTCGGTAAGGGCCGCCTTGCGCGGCGGCTTCGTCGCGCGCAAGGACGAACTGCTGCGGGCGGGCGAAGCGGCGCTGCGCGACGGCCGCGGGCTGGTGCTGCCAGGTCGAGAAAGCCTGTCCGGTGCCGCGTTGTCGACCTACCTGGACGCCATGCGCACGCTCACCTTCGACGCGCTCGACGTGGAGACCACTGTCGCCGCGCGAACGGCCTCGCTCAACGCCGTGCGCGCAGGCTGGCAGGCACAGGTGGCTGCTGGCCGCGACAGCGCCGAAGACTTCGAGCGCTACCGCGAACAGGTGCTGCAGCGAGAGACCGTGGCGGCGGCCAGTGCCGCCTCCGCTTTCGGTCGACTGGCGCTGCCTTTGCGGCTGGCGCTGTTCGAGCAGGGCTTCCTGGCCGCCGAACTGGCCGGGGCTGGCAGCTTCGTCGCCCAGCCGCTGTGGAGCGGCTCGCCCTTGCTGCGTCACCAGGGTTCGCTGGAGATGACCCAGAGCGCCGTCATCACCGAGCGTGGTGGCGACATTGCCCTGGTCAATCCGGGTGGGGCCATCAATGTCGGCCTGAAAGAGGCGGGCGGCAGCGGACCCAAGGGTGTGATTGCGCTGGGCGGCGGCAACATCTACGGGTACGCGCGTGACGACTTCCAGGTCAACGTTCAGCGTGTGTTCATCGTCGGCCAGGGGGACATGTCGATCTGGTCCTCGGCGGGTGACATCGACAGCGGGCGCGGCGCCAATACCGCAGTGGCGGCGCCGCCGCTGGCGCCTCGGCGTTCGGTAGACGGCGTGGTGTTCGAGATTCCGGCCACCACCACCGGCAGCGGCCTGGGCATCGTGCCCGACGTCAACGGCCGGGCCGACGGCACCATCGGCCTGTACCCGGCCTTCGGCGAGATCCTGGCGCTGGACGCCTTCATCCGCGCGCCGCGCATCGAACTGGGCGCCACCGTGCGCGGCGCCGACAACCTGGGCGGCGGCAACGTCAGCGGCGCCGCTGCGGTGGTGGCGCCGCCGGCCACCGC
>JBBSCX010000404.1:0-3168 GCA_038249905.1 Burkholderiales bacterium | reverse complement strand
GCCGCAGGGTTGACGTTCACCTCAACTAAGATCGTCGGCACAGCCGGCCGACTGCATGCGCCGGACCGCCGGAGACGCGCCATGACCGACCTGTCCGCCGAATACAAGGCCCTGGCCCAATATCGCCCCGCGCACAAGGTGCGCTTCGTCACCGCTGCCAGCCTGTTCGACGGCCACGATGCGGCCATCAACATCATGCGGCGCATCCTGCAAGGCATGGGCGCCGAAGTCATTCACCTGGGCCACAACCGCAGCGTCGACGAGGTGGTGACGGCGGCACTGCAGGAAGACGTGCAGGGCATCGCCATCAGCAGCTACCAGGGCGGGCACGTCGAGTACTTCAAGTACATGGTCGACCTGCTGCGTCAGCGCGGCGGCGCGAACATTCAGGTCTTCGGTGGCGGCGGCGGCGTCATCGTGGCGTCCGAGATCGACGAATTGCAAAGCTACGGCGTGACGCGCATCTACAGCCCCGAGGACGGCCAGCGCATGGGCCTGGCCGGCATGATCGGCGAGATGCTGATGCGCAGCGACGTCGATCTGACGTCGCATGCACCGAAGCACGTGGCCGCCCTGCAAGGCCATACCGACGCCGCCTGGCGTGCGCTGGCCCAGGCCATCACGGCACTCGAAAACGGCGCTGCCCCAGCTGCCTTCAAGACTGAACTGACAGAGGCTGCGGCCGCCAGCAAGGCGCCGGTGCTGGGCATCACGGGAACCGGGGGCGCGGGCAAGAGCAGCCTGACCGACGAGTTGATCCGCCGCATCCGCCTGGACCAGGGCGACGCATTGCGCATCGCCGTCATCTCCATCGACCCGTCGCGCCGCAAGAGCGGCGGTGCATTGCTGGGCGACCGCATCCGCATGAACGCGATTTCGCCGTGGTCGAGCGGTGCGCGTGTCTTCATGCGGTCTCTGGCCACGCGCGACTTCGGCAGCGAGATCAGCCGGGCGCTGCCCGACGTGCTGGCCGCGTGCAAGGCCGCCGGCTTCGACTTGATCGTGGTCGAAACCTCGGGCATCGGCCAGGGCGACGCCGCCATCGTGCCGCTGGTCGATGTGCCGATGTATGTCATGACGCCCGAGTTCGGCGCCGCCAGCCAGCTCGAGAAGATCGACATGCTGGACTTTGCGGCCCTGGTCGCCATCAACAAGTTCGACCGCAAGGGCGCGCTGGATGCATTGCGCGATGTGGCCAAACAGGTGCAGCGCAACCGCGAGGCCTGGGGCGTGCCGACCGAGCAGATGCCGGTGTTCGGCACGATGGCCAGCCGCTTCAACGACGACGGCGTGACGGCGCTGTACCAGGCCCTGGCCGCGCGCCTGGCCGAACTGGGCTTGCCATTGCAACCGGGCCGGCTGCCGGCGGTGGCCACGCGCCACAGCACGCAGCAGACCCCCATCGTGCCCGGCGCACGCGTGCGCTATCTGGCCGACATCGCCGACATCGTGCGCGGCTACAAGCGGCGGGCCAGGGCGCAAAGCCGCCTGGCGCGCGAGGTGCAGCAACTGCAGTCCACGGCGCACATGCTGTCCACCGACAAGCCCGAGCGCCATCGCGCCGTCGAGGCCGTCAGCGACCTGGCGCAGGCGCGCCAGTTGTTGCTGGACCCCGCATCGCGAAAATTGCTGGCGATGTGGCCCGAAATGCAGCGCGCCTATGCCGGCGACGAGTACGTGGTGAAGATCCGCGACAAGGAAATCCGCACCGCCTTGACGCACACCACGCTGTCGGGCAGCAAGATACGCAAGGTGGCGCTGCCGGGCTACAAATGCCACGGCGAACTTTTGAAGTGGCTGCTGCTGGACAACGTGCCTGGCAGCTTTCCGTACACCGCCGGCACCTTTGCCTTCAAGCGCGAGGGCGAGGACCCGACGCGCATGTTTGCGGGCGAGGGCGATGCGTTCAGGACCAACCGACGCTTCAAGGTCGTCAGCGAGGGCATGGCGGCCAAGCGCCTGTCCACCGCCTTCGACAGCGTCACGCTGTACGGCAACAACCCCGACCGCCGGCCCGACATCTACGGCAAGGTGGGCAATTCGGGCGTCAGCATTGCGACGCTGGACGACATGAAGGTGCTGTATTCGGGCTTCGACCTGACGAACCCGGCCACCAGCGTCAGCATGACCATCAACGGCCCGGCGCCGACCATCCTGGCGATGTTCATGAACACCGCCATCGACCAGGGCCTGACCAAATTCCGCGTCGACAACGACCGCGAGCCCACCGACGACGAGGCGCAGAAGATCCGCGCCTGGAGCCTGGCCAATGTGCGCGGCACGGTGCAGGCCGACATCCTGAAAGAAGACCAGGGCCAGAACACCTGCATCTTCTCGACCGAATTCAGCCTGAAGGTGATGGGCGACATCGCTGAATGGTTTGTGCACCACGACGTGCGCAATTTCTACAGCGTGTCGATCTCGGGTTATCACATCGCCGAGGCCGGGGCCAACCCGATCAGCCAATTGGCCTTTACTTTGTCCAATGGCTTCACATTTGTCGAAGCGTATCTGGCGCGTGGCATGCACATCGACGACTTCGCGCCCAACCTGAGCTTTTTCTTCAGCAACGGCATGGACCCGGAATACACCGTGCTGGGCCGCGTGGCGCGCCGCATCTGGGCCGTGGCGATGAAGGAGCGTTACGGCGCCAACGAACGCAGTCAGAAGCTGAAGTACCACGTGCAGACCAGCGGCCGCAGCCTGCACGCGCAGGAGATCCAGTTCAACGACATCCGCACGACCTTGCAGGCGCTGATTGCGGTCTACGACAACTGCAATTCACTGCACACGAATGCTTTCGACGAAGCCATCACCACGCCGACCGAAGACAGCGTGCGTCGCGCCATGGCCATCCAGCTCATCATCAACCGCGAATGGGGCCTGGCGAAGAACGAAAACCCGAACCAGGGCGCCTTCATCATCGACGAATTGACCGAATTCGAGCGCATTGCTGAGCGTGGCGGTGTGCTGGGCGCGATGGAGACCGGCTACCAGCGCGGCAAGATCCAGGAAGAGAGCATGCATTACGAGATGCTCAAACACACCGGCGAGCTGCCCATCATCGGCGTCAACACCTTTCGCAACCCGCATGGCGACCCGGTGAATGACAAGCTGGAGCTGGCAAGGTCAACCGAAGAAGAAAAGCAGAGCCAACTGACTCGCCTG
>JBBSCX010000403.1:0-3192 GCA_038249905.1 Burkholderiales bacterium | reverse complement strand
GAGACCCAGCGAACCCTCACGGGACCCCTGACTTCATGACCACCATCCGCGTCAAAGAGAACGAGCCCTTCGATGTCGCTTTGCGCCGCTTCAAGCGCACCATCGAGAAAATCGGCCTGCTGACAGAACTGCGGGCACGCGAGTTCTACGAGAAGCCCACCGCCGAGCGCAAGCGCAAGAAGGCCGCCGCCGTCAAGCGCCACTTCAAGCGAGTGCGCAGCATGCAATTGCCGAAGAAGATGTACTGACCCGGCCATTGCCGGGACCGCCTGCGCAGCCCGCACGGGTCAGCCTTGCGGGCTGATTGCATTTTCGCGGCCTGCAGCCTTCTGCGCCCACACCGACCGCTGAACGGGCGGGGCTCCGCTGACACCCATCGCAATCCACCGGACACCACGATGAGCCTGAAGGACCGCATCACCGACGACATGAAGGCCGCCATGCGCGCCCGCGATGCCGAGCGCCTGTCGGCCATTCGCATGCTGCTGGCCGCCGTCAAGCAGCGCGAAGTCGATGAACGCATCGTGCTCGACGATGTGGCTGTGGTGGGCATCGTGGACAAGCTGGTGAAGCAGCGCAAGGACTCGATCACCGCCTTCGCCCAGGCCGGCCGTGACGACCTGGTGGCCAAGGAGACGGCCGAACTGCAAGTGCTGCAGGCTTACCTGCCGCAGCGCCTGTCGGCCGAAGAGATCGAGGCTGCCGTCGTCGCCCTGGTGCTTGATCTCGGCGCCGCCGGTCCCCCCGACATGGCCCGCAGCATGGCAGCAGCGAAGGCGGCATTCGCCGGACGTGCCGACATGGCCCTGGTGTCGCAGGCGGTCAAACGCGCATTGGCTGGCTGAGCAAGGCGCCATCGTCACCATCGAAACAAGTGGCACCATCGCCGCCGACGGCTGTCGCCCCCCCACATCCGAAACCCTCCGCCTGAAGCCATGGACCTGCTGCCCTACCGACCCGTTGCCCCTGATGTCTGTGTGGCGCCGCAGCTCACGCCCGAGGCCATGGCCGAGGCGGTAAAGGCGGGCTTTCGCAGCGTCGTCAACAACCGCCCCGACTTCGAGCACGAACCCGACCAGCCTACCAACGCCGCGATCGAAGCCGCGGCGCTGGCCGCCGGGCTGACGTACCGCTTTCTGCCCGTCGATGGCGGCTACCAGTCGCCCGAGGAGATTGCCGCCTTCGCGCAGTTGCTGGCCGAACTGCCGCGTCCGATCCTGGCCTTCTGCCGTTCGGGCGCACGCTCGACGCGGCTCTACATGGCGGCCCAGCAGGCCTGAGCAGTTCAGGCGCCGGCCGTCGGGGCCGGTCCGCGCGCACACGATGCGGGCAAGCCCGCGCCGCGCGGGCCCGCCCCCTGCCTAGAATCTGCCGCAGCCTGTTGCCGCAGTCTGGGGCCCTGCCCTTGTGACGGCCGCTGCACCCACCGCCCCATGCTGCTGCCCCAGGACCCCGAGTGAATGCGCTGCTGAAGTTGTCGAAGTGGATCGACGCCCTGAACGAGGGTATCGGGAAGGTCATCCTGTGGCTGGTGCTGGCCGCGGTGCTGATCAGTGCCGGCAACGCCGTCATGCGCAAGGCATTCGACATCGGCTCGAACGCCTTTCTCGAAATCCAGTGGTACCTGTTCGCAGCCGTGTTCATGCTCGGCTCGGGCTATGTCTGGTTGCGCAACGGCCATGTGCGCATCGACTTCATCGCCAGCAAGCTCAGCCGCCGCAGCAACGCCATCATCGATGTCGTCGGCATGGTCGTGTTCACGATCCCGCTGTGCATCATCCTGATCAACCTGTCCTGGCCGGTGTTCCAGCGTGCCTGGGAATCGGGCGAGATGAGCCAGAACGCAGGGGGCCTGATCCGCTGGCCGGTGATGCTGATGATCCCGCTGGGCTTCGGCATCCTGCTGGTGCAGACGCTGTCGGAGCTGATCAAGCGCATCGCCTTTCTCACCGGTGCGCGCAGCGAACCGTTCAGCACCGAGCATGAAAAGTCCGAAGAGGAACGCCTGATTGCCGAGATCGCGGCCAAGGCCGAGGCCAAGGCGCAGGCCCAGGCCGAGTCCATCGCCCGCCAGGGGACGACACGATGACCGCCTTCATCGCGCAGAACTTCGTCCCGCTGATGTTCGCGGGACTGCTGATGTTCCTGCTGACCGGCATCCCGGTCGCCTTCGGGCTGGCGGCGACCGGGCTGCTGTTCGGCTTCATCGGCATGGAAGCCGGCCTTTTCCCGACCAGCCTGTTCGGCGCATTGCCGCTGCGGGTGTTCGGGATCATGCAGAACGACACCCTGCTGGCGATCCCCTTCTTTACCTTCATGGGCATCATCCTGGAACGGTCCGGCATGGCCGAAGACCTGCTGGAGACCGTGGGCCAGGTGTTCGGCCCGCTGCGCGGCGGTCTGGCCGTGGCGGTGGTGCTGGTGGGTGCGCTGCTGGCCGCCACCACCGGTGTGGTGGCGGCGGCCGTCATCAGCATGGGCCTGATCTCGTTGCCCATCATGCTGCGCTACGGCTACAACCGCACCATCGCCACCGGCACCATCACCGCCAGTGGCACATTGGCGCAGGCGATTCCGCCTTCGTTGGTGCTGATCGTGCTGGCCGACCAGCTGGGCCGCTCGGTCGGCGACATGTATGCCGGGGCGCTGTACCCGGCACTGATGCTGGTGGGGCTGTACCTGCTGTTCATCATCGGCGTGGCCATCGTCAGGCCGTCCTGGGTGCCTGCGCTGCCGGTCGAGGCCCGCATCTACCGCGAAACCACGGGCGCCTCGGGTCACCGCTCGCTGGTGGTGCTGTTGGGGCTTTGCGCCGCCGTCGGCTACGGCTGGTCGCTGGTGCACAGCGACGCCATCGCCAACCTGACCGGGCGCTTGACGCCGGCGCCCACCGACGAGACCGTGATCCTGTCTTTGACCGTGGCCTCTCTTCTGGCGCTCGCACTGGCCATTGCCAACCGGCTGCTGCGCTTCGGCCTGCTGTCGCGCCTGGCCGAACAGGTCACCTTCGTCCTGATCCCGCCGCTGGTGCTGATCTTCCTGGTGCTGGGCACCATCTTCCTGGGCATCGCCACGCCGACCGAGGGCGGCGCGATGGGCGCGGTGGGCGCGCTGGTGATGGCGTTCTCGCGCCGCCAGCTGAGCTTCACATTGATGCGCCAGGCACTGGACAGCACAGCCCGGCTGTCGGTT
>JBBSCX010000402.1:0-3208 GCA_038249905.1 Burkholderiales bacterium | reverse complement strand
TTCGGCGCGGATACGGATCTCGCCGATACGCACACCGGCCGCTTCAAGCGCGGTGAAGTTCAGCGCCGGCGGTTCGTCTTCTTGCGCTTGGGCGTTGAATGCGATGGCGAGCAGCAGCGCGAAAGCGAGCGTCGGCTTGAGGGGGAATCGATAAAACACAGGACTCCTTGTGAAATCAGCGCACGGGCAGCGTTGTGGCCACAGCAGGCGCGGCGAATCCGCCTGCGCGGTGCGCGGGCCAGGCCCGTGAACCGAGGGCCGCGATGACCCAGCACAGCCAGGCCGTCCACAGCGTGTGGCTGATGAAGTGCGCGCCACGGACCCACTGCCCCCAGCCAAAGGCGATGCCCAGGCCCAGCACAGCGATGAGCACGATGCGGGCAGCGCGAGGCCGATGGTGGCGCCAGAGAAAGTAAACGCCGAAGAACGCAAAGGACGCGACCGCATGACCCGAAGGGAAGCAGTGACCCGGGCCACCGTCGGTGACACCGATCAGCCAATGCGGCACGTAGGTGGCGCGGCCACCGAACTCCGCCAGATCCCAGGGGCAGCTGGTCGCGCTGACCCGCTTGATCAGCGGCACGAGCACCAGCCCGGCCAAGACCATGGCGATGCCCTGCGCGCGCTGATTGCGCGACGGTCCGGGGGCGAACGGCCGAAAGGCGTCGACCACGAGCAGCAGCAGCACGGCCCACGCCAGGACGCGTCCGCCGTCGTGCAGCAGGTGGCTGGCCAGCAGGCTGTCGCGCCACGGAAAGCCCAGCGGTGTGGCGATCCAGCGCGTCAACGTGAGGTCCAGGCCCGAGGCTTCCCACAGCAGCAGCATGAGCAACGCGACCAGCGCAATCGATGCGTCACGACGCGACGCGGCAAGGGCGTGCGGCATCACGGCGCGCGCGCCGAGCGGCAGGGCTGCGTCAGGTCCAGCGGCTCGTGCAGCGCCGTGCGGACGTCGAGCGCCCCGAGAAGCGTGTGGAACAGGTGGTCGTGCGCAACCGGCTCGCGGGCGCGCTGCGCAAGCGACGGCGCCAGGCAACCCTCGGACAGCCCAGTGGCGCGCTCGAAGCCTTCGCTGTGCCACCAGACCATCGGCACGCGCTTCTGCACATCAGGCGCAATCGCATAGGGCAGGCCATGCAGGAACAGCCCGTGCTCGCCGAGCGACTCGCCGTGGTCGGAGACGTAGAGCAGCGCGGTATCGACCTGGGGCGATGCGGCTTTCAGCGTGCGGATCGCTGAGGCCAGCAGATGGTCGGTGTACAGCAGCGCGTTGTCGTAGGCGTTGACCACCTGTTGCAGCGTGCACTTTTGCAGGTCGTCGTTGCGGCAATCGGGCTGGAAGCGCGCGAAGGCGTCAGGGTAGCGGCGGTAGTAGCTCGGTCCGTGGTTGCCGAGCGTGTGCAGCACCCAGAGCTGGGTACCCTTGGCCTGCTTGAGGCGAGCGGCCAGATCCTGTGTCAGGACCTCGTCGAGGCAGCGGTGGCCATCGCAAAGCGCCGAGCCGCTCTTCGCGTCGATGGTCTGTGCCGGCAGCGTCTCGCACACACCCTTGCAACCACTCT
The DNA here is from genome assembly GCA_038249905.1 of Burkholderiales bacterium. Classification (GTDB taxonomy): domain Bacteria; phylum Pseudomonadota; class Gammaproteobacteria; order Burkholderiales; family Burkholderiaceae_C; genus Rubrivivax. The sequence continues at coordinate 1,646 of JBBSCX010000402.1, read as the reverse complement.
GGTTGTCGCGCCAGTCCACCGCCACGCCGGCCCGTGCGACGACGTGCAGCAGCGACTGCTGGCCGCGGATGCGGGCCTCGTCGTAGTTGCGCCGGCCGACCGGCGCGAACATGCACGGCAGCGAGGTCTCGGTGTTGGTGCCGCCGCTGGTGACGTCGGCGAAGTTGACGACGCCCGACTGGGCGAGCTCAGGGGTGGTCTGGCGCGCGTAGCCGCTGAGGCCCCAGTTGGCTGCTCGCGCGGTCTCGCCGACGACCATTAGCACGACCAGCGGCCGCGTGCGCGCAGTCCATGACGGACCGGCCTTCGCATCGAGACCAATCGGCTCGCGCGGCTTGGCCGCGCCGCGCGCGTCGGCGACCAGCACCGCACCAGTCGACCACAGCAGGTTGGCCGGGGTCGCAAGATAGCGCATCTCGCGGTGGTTGCGCGTCAGTGACGACAGGGGCTGGAACACCGACCAGATGAGCAGCAGCAGCGCGAGCAGGGCCACGCACAGCAGCGCGATGCGTCGCACGAGGGCGCGGCGCCAGGGTTGCCGCGCCATCGGCACGAACCACAGCGCGACCAGCGGCAGGCCCGCGAACAGCGCCATGTGCAGCAGAAAGCGCGGATTCAGCAATTCGCGGGCTTCGGCCGTATCGCTGCGCAGCACGTTGCGCAACATCGACGGGTCGAGCGTGATGCCGTAGGCGCTGATGAACCAGGAACCTGCGGCAGCTGCCACCGTGAGCAAGGCCAGCAGCGGCTTCACGGTCCAGCGGTGGGCCACAAGCCCCACCAGAAGGACGTTGACTGCGACGAGTGCGCCGCCCAGGGCCAGCACGAACCCCCACGCAGTGAGTTCGCTCGAGCCGCGGCCCGTCATCAGGAAGGCGAAGAACGGGCGGTTGAACGCGACGGCCCAGAAGATGCTGCAGATGACCACGAGCTGGCCGCTCGTCATGGGCAGGGTGGGTACGAGCCCTCGCCATGCTGACGGGGAGATCGATGCGGTCGGGGCGGTTGTGGCCTGGGTGGGGTAGCTCGACATTGGAGCGTATTGGGGGCTGCCAGCCTGAAGGCCCCCTGAAGCCCACCACGAAAGTTGAACTGGATCGTTCGTCCATGGATCTCAACGTCGCGTTGCCGGTACGCCACATGACACACGGTCTTCAACCGAGCTTCAGCCGAGCTTCAGCTTCGGGGTCGAGATTCGCCGCTCCGGCCCCCGCCACAAGAAAGCACAAATGTCTCGTGCCGTCGATTCCGCTGCACGGCCGCTCCCTCCGGCGACCAGCCCCTACAAGAGCCGTGACGGCCTGCGGCGTATCGGTTCGGCGCTGCGCTACTCGGCCGCCGGGCTGAGCGCTGCCGTGCGCCACGAAGCCGCGTTCCGCCAGGAATTGATCGTCGGCCTTCCACTCGCTGCTGCAGCATGGTGGCTGGCGAAGTCGCCGCTTGAAGCGCTGGCACTGGTGGCCGTCGTGGTGCTGGTCTGGGTGGTGGAACTGCTGAATTCGGCGATCGCGGCGGTCGCTGATGCGGTGACCACCGAACCCAACCCACTGCTGGGCAGGGCCAAGGATCTGGGCAGCGCTGCCGTGATGCTGACCATCGCGCTGGCCGGCGCCACGTGGTTCGTCGTCCTCGCGCTCTAGGGGATC
>JBBSCX010000401.1:0-3232 GCA_038249905.1 Burkholderiales bacterium | reverse complement strand
CTGCTTCATCTTCGCCAATTGGTTGGTCTCGATCGACTCGCGGATCTCGTCGTCGCTGATCTTCAGCGCGGCCGCGCGCGGGCGGCTGGCCGGGTCGTTCAGCGAGGCGATCTGCGCCTGGCGCCAGGCTTCCAGCGCCTTGGGCGCGGTGGTGTAGTGGCCATGGATGTCGATGATCATGCGGGCGTTCTTTGTGGGTTCAGGCCGGCGTCATGCCGTGGCGCTGCTTGATGGTGGCAACAACGACCGTGGCGGGTGCGGGCGCGGCGGCGTATTGCAGCCACGCGCGAGCCGCATCGGGCCGGGTGCAGGCGCTGCAGACGGCGCCGCTGAAGGTGGTGATGAACTCGGCACCCGGCGGCAGCGTGCCCAGCAACTGGATGCCGGGCAGGGCCATCAGTTCGCTGAGCTGCTGGAAGCCGAGCGCGACCTCGCCGCTGGCCACCAGGGTACCCACCGGCACGCCGGGCGGCGGCTGCACCAGCTTGCCGGCGACGATATCCGCGATGCCCCAGCGCTGGAACAGCGCCATCAAGAATGTGCCGCTGGGCCCGGTGCTGCAGCCGACGCTGGGTGCTGCCAGCACCGCAGCGCGCAGTGCGCCTTCGCTGCCGACTTCCGGCCGCGGCGCTCCGGCGGCCACGGCCACAGCCACGGGGGATCGCACCAGATCGACACGGAGCGGCAAGGCATGACCTGCAGCGATGAGCTTGTCGATGGCGTCGCTGGCCAGCATCACGACGTCGAAGGCTTCACCCCCGGCCACGCGTCTGGCGGCATCGACGCCGCCCACCGATTCGATGGTGATGGCGCCTGCACCGCTGGCGGCCCAGGCGGCCGCCAAGTCGGCCAGCAAGGCGCGCGTGGCCATCGAGGAGATGCCGGTCAGTGGCGGGGTCATGGCCATGGTGCAGGGCAGCGGCGGAGGCTGGTGAAAGGCGTGGGATGAACGGCGGGGGATGAAGAGCGTGGGCTGAATGGAGTGGGACCGGCGGCGTTCTCAGCGCGGATACAGAAAGCGCAGCATCGCCTCGACCCGCGCCGCCCACGAGGCTTCGTCGTGGCCGGCCTCGGGCACTTCCAGGTACGCCACCGGCCAGCCGCGCGCCTGCGCCGCGTCGCGAAGCCGGCGCGCGCCGTGCACCATGTGCCACCCTCGCGGCCGCCGACGTCGATCCACAGCCGCGGCGCGGGCAGCGATGCGGGTGCCTGGTCCACCGCCGACACGATCATGCCGCCGCCCCACCACACCGAGGGCGACACCACCAGCGCCGCGCCCCACACCTGCGGCTGCTGCAGCAGCAGCCACATCGACACCAAGCCACCCAGCGAAGAGCCGCCCAGCGCCGTGTGCTCGCGCCCGGGCCGGGTGCGGTAGCGGGCGTCGATCAGCGGCTTCAGCTCTTCGGCCAGATAACGTCCATACGCTGCGGCACCGCCGCCCGCCGTGGGCGCGGACAGCAGCGAACCCATGCGGGCCGGCACCGGCGTGTAGTCATCCACCCGCGCGCCGGTGCTGGCGACGGCGACCGCGACGATGATCATCGGCTGCACCGCACCGGCCTGCACCAGCCGCTGCGCCGTCTCGTCGACCTGCCATTCGGCGCCGGCCGCAGCGGCGTCGAAGACGTTCTGACCGTCGTGCAGGTACAGCACCGGATAACGGCGCCCGGTGTCGCTGGCATAGCCCGGCGGCAGCCAGACTTGCACCTCGCGCGCGCCGACATGGGCCGAGGCCTGCGGCGCGATGCGGTCGATGTGGCCCGTGCGACGCAGCGGTGGCGCGGTGGTGTCGGTGCCGAAGACGCGGGCGACGCGCAGCGGCGCCGTGGCAGAGGGCGAGGCCGCGGCGGGCGCCGCTACCGTGGATCCCGCCTCGGCCTTCGCCGGCAACTCGAAGCCGCGGTTGCGCCCCGGCTCCCAGCCGTCGTCGGCGGGCGCGCCGGGGCGATCGATCTTGAACTTGTGCTGCACCGGCTGGCTGCCCGCCGCGGCCGAATCGAAACCCAGCCGCAGGCGGTAGATGCCGGGCTGGCCTGCCACGGCTGCAGCCGGTGCGCTGCGGCCCCAGTCCAGCGGCGCCGCCGCACCGCGCACACCGACACGGTCGCGCGCGGGGTCGAAGCGGCCGGCGGCGATCTCTGCGCGCAGGTCGATCTCGAATTCCACCGTGACCGGGGCTGCGGCATGCACGTCATGCCAGCCCAGCCCGACGCACAGACCGCCGGCTGCTGCGGCCTGCAGCCACGCGCGCCGCGCGGTGTTCGCCGCGATGTCCGGGGCCATGTGCACTGTGGCCAGCGCGGCTGTCTGTGCGGATGTTTGTGCGGCCGTTTGTGCGGCTGTCTGCGCGGCTGTCTGCGCGGCTGTCTGCGCTACCGTCTGCGCTGCCGTCTGCGCTGCCGTCCACCCGGCCGTCCAGTCGGCCGTCCATTCGGCCCTGCTCAACGCAGCTGACTGTCGAAAAAGCGCATCGTGCGTTCCCAGGCGAGCTTCGCTGCGGCCGGGTCGTATTCCAGCACCGGAAGCAGCCGGCCTGCGCCCACCTGCGTGTCGTTGGCGAAGGCGTGCTTGGCGTCGTAGCGATGGAATTCGAAATCCACCTTGGCCGCCATCAATTTATTCTCCAGCGCATCGACGCCGTCGATCTTGAAGAATTCGTCCTGGTTGGCCCAGTGCCCCATCAGCGGCGCCGTGATCTTGCTGGCGTCGATGAATTCCAGCGGCGGGTAGCCGTACCAGGTGCAGGCGGCGTCGAGCTCGGGCACGAACACGGCCGACAGCAGGGTCAGCGCGCCGCCCATGCAAAAACCGGTGACGCCGGCCTTGGCCGAGCCCGTGGCCTTGAGGTACTGCACCGCGCCGCGCACGTCCTGGCCGGCGGCGTCGCCGAAGTCCAAGGCCGTCATCAGGTGGTGCGCCTCCTCGGCCTCGACCGTGCTCTTGCCGCGGTACAGGTCGGGCACCAGGGCGCGCCAGCCCTGCGCGGCCAGGGTGTCGGCGACGCCGCGGATCTGGTCGTTCAGGCCCCACCATTCCTGGATCACGACGATGCCCGGCGCGCTGACGGCAAGCGCGTCGTCGGCCGGTTCGGCCAGGTAGCCCTTCACGGTCTGCCCGTCCGGGCGGGTGTAGCTGATGGTCTGGCCCATGTCTGGTCTCCGGGGGGATGGTCGTGACGGGGCACGAGCTTAAGCCGGGTGCGGCAACATCGGTGCTTCGCCCGGGATTG
>JBBSCX010000400.1:0-3245 GCA_038249905.1 Burkholderiales bacterium | reverse complement strand
TGGGGGCCGCAGGAGGTGGGCGGGACGCAGGCCGAATGGAACCGCCTGATCCACCCCAATGACCTGGCGGCCAACGACGCCGCCTACCTGCGCCACGCCCAGGGTGAGGTCGATACCTACGAACATGTCTACCGCGCCCGCTGCCGCGACGGCAGCTGGCGCTGGGTGCAGGAACGGGGCCGCATCGTCGAGCGCCATGCCGACGGCCGGCCGCGGCGCATGGTGGGCACGCAGACCGACATCACCGAGCCGCTGCGGGCCCGCGAGGCGCTGGACATTGCCCGGCAAGAGGCGGCGGTGTCGGCGGCCGCCAACCGCACCAAGACCGAGTTCCTGTCGCGCATGAGCCACGAGTTGCGCACGCCATTGCACGCGGTGCTGGGTTTTGCGCAGCTGATGGAGATCGACGCCGCCGAGCCGCCCACGGCCACCCAGCGGCGCCGGCTGGGACTGATTCGCGACGCCGGCGCGCACTTGCTGCAGATGATCAGCGAACTGCTGGACCTGACGCGCATCGAGGCCGGGGGCCTGGCGCTGGCTCACGAGACCGTGGCGCTGCGCGCGCTGACCGCACAGACGCTGGAAATGATGCACACCCAGGCCGACGCCGTCGGTGTGACGCTGGCGCTGCAGCCGGCTGCCGGCGATGCGCCCCCGGATGACGAGGTGCTGGCCTGCGGCGACACCACGCGGCTGCGCCAGGTGCTGCTGAACCTGCTGGGCAATGCCATCAAGTACAACCGCCGTGGCGGCCAGGTCTGGGTCAGCCTCAGCACAGCCGAGCCCTGCAGTGTGCAATTGATGGTGGCAGACACCGGCATGGGCATCGCGGCGGCCGAACTGCCGCATGTCTTCGAGCCCTTCCGCCGCGGTCGCCATGTACGCAGCGACATCGACGGCGCCGGCATCGGGCTGGCCGTCACGCAGGCCCTGGTGCAGGCCATGGGCGGCCACATCGAGGCCAGCAGCCGCGAAGGTGAAGGCTCGCGCTTTGTGGTCACCTTGCCGGCGGCGCCACCCACACCACCGCCGTCCGTGCCGGCACCGTGAGCCGGCCGGTGGCCGCGTCCCAGCGCGCCTCGTCGCGTGGGCGCAGGTCGGCCGCGGTCTCGGCACGGTGCACCGGGTGCAGCACCAGGGCGCGTCCAGTCAGGGTGGGCAATGTCAGTGTCTGCGGCTGCAGGTCGGCATTGATGGCGTAGAGCACGTCGTCGAAGCCCGCGCCCGCATGCCCGCGGCCGTCCAGGTGCCCCACCAGCACCGTCGGCACCTGCGCCGGCCCGGTGTTCAGCAGTTGCAGGCGTTGTTGCACGTCGGCCGTCGTGCGCAGCCGGAACAGGCTGCTGCTGGCGCGGATGCGCAGCAGGTCGATGAAGGCGTCGCGTGTATGGCGGATCTGCGCGGGCGTGGGCTTCAGCCTTGCCGCGTCGGCCAGCAGCGGCTGCATCAGCGGCCAGCTGGCCTGGTTGTCCCACGCCGGCGGCAGCCCGGCGCCAAAGCCGTTGTCGGTCAGCGTCCAGTCCAGGCGGTTGAACCAGTCGCCGCTGTCGTAGCTGTTGCGATCCAGGCTTTTGCTGCGCAGCACCTCCTGCCCGGCATGAAAGTAGGCGATGCCCTGGCTGAAGGCGACGATGGCGTTGCCCAGCGTCTGCACGCGCGCCCGGTCGTCGCCGCGGGCGTCGCGTGGCAATTTGAAGACCAGGGCGTCGAACAGCGTCTGGTTGTCGTGGTTCTCGACGTAGTTCACGACCTCCGACGGCTGGCTGACATAACCCGCGGGCTGACCGGCGTAGTCGATCTGTGCCAGCGACTTGACCTCGCCGGTGTGCGTCTGCAGCCGAAAGTCGCGCAAGGTGCCGGCCAGGCCCACGCGCACAAGGTCGGCGGCGCGCAGCAGGTCTTCGGGCCGCGTCTTGCCCGCGGCCAGGGCGTTGGGCGCGAAATGCAGGCCGCTGATCCAGCCCTGGCGTGCGATCTGCGCCTCGCCGCTGTCGCCGGCACCACCGCCGCGCACGGCGTCGCGGGCACGGTCGCTGAAGGTGGCGATGCCGCTGCCGTTCAGGCTCAGCTGGCTGGCCTGCACGAAGCGCGCGCCGTCGGCCACCTCGCCGAAGTTCCAGCCCTCGCCCAGCAGGTCCACGCGGCGGCCGGTGGCGCGGTCCACCGCCGCCTGCAGGCGTTCCATCGCGGCCCGCGGCTGGTGGCCCATCAGGTCGAAGCGAAAGCCGTCGATGCGGTGGTCGCGCGCCCACACCACCGCGCTGTCGATCATCAGCCGCGCCATCATGCGGTGCTCGGTGGCGGTGTTGTCGCAGCAGGTGCTGCGCTCGATCGCGCCCTTGGCGTCCAGCCGCTGGTAGTAGCCCGGCACGATGCGGTCCAGCACCGACTGCGGGTGCTGGCCGGCCGCGCTGGTGTGGTTGTAGACCACGTCCATGCCCACGCGCAGTCCCAGCCGGTGCAATGCCTGCACCATGCGCCGGAATTCCAGGATGCGCACCGCAGGGTCCATCGCGTCGCTGGCATAACTGCCTTCGGGTGCGGTGAAGTGCAGCGGGTCGTAGCCCCAGTTGAAGCAGTCGCGGGCCTTCACTGCGGCCACCAATGACTGCTGCGCCGTGCTGTCGGGCGTGCCTGCGGCCAGCAGCGCCGGGTCGGGGCTCAGGCAGCCCTGTTCGGGCACGCTGGCGATGTCGAACACCGGCAGCAGGTGCACGTCGCTCAGGCCGGCATCGGCCAGGCGCCGCAGGTGATGCATGCCGGCAGAGCCGCCGTGCGTGAAGGCGCCGTAGCGGCCGCGGTCGGCCGCGGGCACGGTGGTGTCGCCGATGGAGAAGTCGCGCACATGCAGTTCGTAGACCACCATGTCGGTGGGCGCCTGCACGCGCTTCGGGTGCGGTGTGTCGTCCCAGCCCGCGGGCTTCAGCGCCGGGGCATCGAGGTCGAGGATGGCCGTGCGCTGTGAATCGGCCGTCAGGCTGAGCGCGTAGGGGTCGGTGACGCGGTTGCGCACGCGGCCCAGGCCGGGCACGTGCACGTCCACGAGGTAGGTGTAGGTGTGGCGGCTCAGGTCGGTGGATGGCTGGGTTTGGCGGGATTGGCGGGTTTGCCGTGTTTGCCGAATTTCCCAGACTCCGGTGGCGGCTGCGCGCTGCAGCGGCAGCACGGCCGCGGCCGGCTGCGTGGGCCCGGGGTACAGGCACAGCGACACCTGCTCGGCGGTCGGTGCCCAGACGCGGAAGGTG
>JBBSCX010000399.1:0-3287 GCA_038249905.1 Burkholderiales bacterium | reverse complement strand
CCTGGGCCTTCAGCGCCTCGACCGCGGTGATGGCGGCATAGACGGCATAACCGTCGTCGGCGCCGCCGCGGCCGTAGAGCAGGCCGTTTTCATACTTCGGCGTCCAGGGGCCGAGGTCGCTGCGCCAGCCGGTGAATTCAGGCTGCTTGTCGAGATGGCCGTACATCAGCACCGTTTCGCCCGAAGCGCCATCTGCGACCGGCCGGGTGGCTTCGATGTCGAAAAAGATCACCGGCGTGCGGCCCTCGATGCGCACCACCTCCAGCTTCAAGCCGGGCACCTTGCGGCCCTCGACCCAGGCGGCGGCGTCGCGCACCACGCGGTCCAGCAGGCCGTGCGCGGCCCAGTCGGCGTCGAACATCGGGCTCTTGGCGGGCACGGCGATGTAGTCGGTGAGCGCGGGCACGATGCGCTCGTCCCAGGCGCGGTCGGCGTAGGCGGCCAGCTCGGCATGGGCCGCGGCGGCGGAGGGCGAAAGTGGTGCGTTCATGGCGGGCCTGGGTGGGACGGGTGGTTCAGTGTAGGCCGCCCCGGGGGGGCGACGTCACGGGGGCGACGGCAAGGGCCGACGACCGGGGCCGACGGCACGGACCGACGACCGGGGACGACGACCGCCGATTAAAGTCGTCTCACCGTCACGCCCTGACCCGCAGCGCATTCCGCCGCGCCTTGCCTGTATCCGATGACCGCCGACCCCGAGCGCCCCGCCTACCTCGACGCCCTGCTGCGCCAGCACCTGCATCACTTGCTGGGCGACACCGACGCCGAAGCCACCACGCTGCTGTTGCAGCAATTGCAATGGCTGACACTGCCCGGCGGGGCGACGCTGATGACGCAAGGCGATGCCGGCGACGCGATGTACCTGCTGGTCAGCGGCCGCCTGCGGGCGCTGATCACCGACGCCGAGGGCAAGACGCGCGCCGTGCGCGACGTCACCCGCGGCCAGGTGGTGGGCGAGATGAGCCTGTACACCAACGCCCCGCGCTCGGCCACGATGGTGGCGGTGCGCGACTCGGTGCTGGTGCGGCTGGGCAAGCCAGAGTTCCAGCGCGTGCTGGGCCTGAGCGCGACGCTGTCTGTGGCGCTGACACGCACCATCATCGAACGCCTGCAGACCGAGGGCCGCGCCGCGGCCAGCGAACGGCCGGTGGCGATGGCACTGCTGCCTGTCACCGCGGGTGTGGACACGCTGGGTTTCGCCCGCCGGCTGGTTGCGGCGATGGGTGCGCACGGGCGCATCGCATTGGTGGACGCGGCGGCGCTGGACACCGCCGCCGACATGCCGGGCCTGGCCCAGGCCGCCATGGACGATGTGGCGGCCGGCCAGCGCATCGGTGCCACGCTCGACGGCATCGAGGCGCTTCACGACCATGTGCTGCTGGTCGGCGACGACACCGCGGGCGCGTGGTCGCGGCGCTGCCGCCACCACAGCGACGAACTGCTGCTGCTGGCCGACGCCGATCAGCCGCCGCAGGTGCACGCCAACGAAGCACCGCGTTCGGCCGCAGACGTCTCGCCCTGGTGCCCGGCCGAGGTGCTGGTATTGCTGCACCCGGCCGAGCGCCAGTGCCCGCGCCGCACCCGCAACTGGCTGGCCCGCCGGTCGGTGGCCGACCATGTGCACATCCGCCCGGCGCTGGACCGCGACATGGCGCGCCTGGCGCGGCTGCAGACACGCCATGCCGTCGGCCTGGTGTTTGCGGGTGGCGGCGCGCGCGGCCTGGCCCACCTGGGCGTCTGGCAGGCGCTGACCGAGCAGGGCGTGGAAGTCGACGTCGTCGGCGGCACCAGCATCGGCGCCGTGATGGCGGCGCTGGTGGCGGCCGACCAGGCGCCGGCGCAGGTGCTGCCCGTCGCCCGCCGTGCCTTCCTGCGCAAGCCCACCAGCGACTTCAACTTTCTGCCCCTGGTGTCGCTGATCAAGGGCGTACGAATGCGGCACGTGGTCCGCGACGCGACGCAGGAACTGCTGGGTGCCGAGGCAGATCTCGAGGATTTGTGGAAGGGCTGCTTCGCCATCGCCAGCAGCTACTCCAACGCCTGCGAAAAGCTGCTGCGCGACGGCCCGCTGCAGCAGACCCTGCTGGCCAGCGCAGCCATCCCCGGCGCGCTGCCGCCCGTCATCCGCGACGGCGAACTGCTGTGCGACGGCGGCACCTTCAACAACTTCCCGGTCGACGTGATGCGCGGCTGGCGCGGCGTGGGCACCGTCATCGGCGTGGACCTGGGGGTGCGCAATCTGCGCCGTCTGCAAAGCGACGAAGTGCCCGGCACCTGGGCGCTGCTGCGCGACCGCCTGCGCCCGCGCACGCAGCGCCGCTACCGGCTGCCAACGCTGGCGGCTTACCTGATGAACGTCACCATCCTGTACAGCGTGTCGCGACAGGCCCGCGCGCGCGCGCTGACGGACCTGTACTTCAATCCGCCGCTGCCGCGCATCGGCATGCTGCAATGGCACCGGTTCGACCGCATCGTGCAACTCGGCCACGAGCATGGACTGGCCGTGCTGGCGCGGCGGCAGGGCCCCGACCAGGCGGGCGGACAGGCAGACGCGCACGAAGCAGGTCATGAAGACGGTCATCAAGACGGTCATGAAAACGGTCAGGATGCCAGCCAGCACGTGACTGCAGCCACCGGCCCTGCATCCACAACGACCCAGCCCGCGTAGGACACGCAATGAAACGACGTCCCCTTCGCTGCCGCTGGCACCTGGCCCTGCTGACGCTGCCGCTCACCTTCCCGGCGCTGGCCAACCATGGCGGCCCGGTGACCGGCGCGCCGCAGACGCTGATCATCCAGGGCCACTACGACAACGCCGTCGGCACGCAGGACGCGGCCTCGGCCGGCACCATCAACCGCGCCCTGCTGCAAAGCCGGCCGGCACAGCGCCCCGGCGAGGTGCTCGAATTTGTGCCCGGCGTCATCGTCACCCAGCACTCGGGCGACGGCAAGGCCAACCAGTACTTCCTGCGCGGCTTCAACCTCGACCACGGCACCGACTTCGCCACCCGCATCGGCGGCATGCCGGTGAACATGCCGTCGCACGGGCATGGCCAGGGCTACAGCGACATGAACTTTCTGCTGCCCGAACTGGTGGACCGCATCGAGTACCGCAAGGGCCCCTACTACGCCGGTGTCGGCGACTTCGCGGCCGCCGGCTCGGCCGACATCCGCTACCTGTCACGCCTGCCGGCGCCCTTCGCGCAATTGACGCTGGGCGAAAACGGCTACCGGCGCGGCGTGGCCGGCGGCTCCACCGACCTCGGCCCCGGGTTGACGCTGCTGGG
>JBBSCX010000398.1:0-3288 GCA_038249905.1 Burkholderiales bacterium | reverse complement strand
GGCACGAACGAGGTGCTGAAGGGCCTGGGGGTGCGGGCACATGCCGGCGACGTGATCTCGATGATCGGCAGCAGCGGCAGCGGCAAGAGCACTTTTCTGCGCTGCCTGAACCTGCTGGAGCAGCCCAACGCCGGCCGCATCGTCGTCGGCGGCGATGAACTGGCCCTGGTGCCCGACCCGCGCAGCCCCGATGGCGCGCTGAAGGCGCAGGACCCCAAGCAGTTGCAGCGCCTGCGCGCGCAGGTGGCGATGGTGTTCCAGCACTTCAACCTGTGGGCTCACATGACGGCGCTGGAAAACGTCATCGAAGCCCCCATCCACGTGCTGGGACTCAGCAAGGCCGAGGCCGTGGAACGCGCCGAGGCCTACCTGCAGCGCGTCGGCGTCGCGCACCGCAAGAATGCCTATCCGGCCCACCTGTCGGGTGGTGAACAGCAGCGGGTGGCGATCGCGCGTGCACTGGCGATGGAGCCGCGCGTGATGCTGTTCGACGAGCCGACCTCGGCGCTGGACCCCGAGCTGGTGGGCGAGGTCTTGCGCGTGATGCGCAGCGTGGCCGAGGAAGGCCGCACGATGATCGTCGTCACCCACGAGATGAGCTTCGCGCGCGAAGTCAGCCGCCACGTCGTCTTCCTGCACCAGGGGCAGATCGAGGAAGAGGGCGACCCGCGCGAGGTGCTGGCGCGACCGCGCAGCGAGCGCTTGCAGGCCTTTCTGGCGAACTCGCTGAAGTAGCGCGGCGCGGCTGTACGCCGTGGCGCCATCCTGCGTCAGTTTCCCCGCTTCTGGGCCGTGCCCTTTCGTTGTTGGTTCAGCGTGTCCTCGGCACGATACGCAGCACCTGGCCATCGTCCGTGCTCGCCCACAACGCGCCATCTGGCCCGGGCACCAGGCTGCGCAGGCGCAGTGCCGGCAGCTTCGCGGTCTCGACGCTGCTGGCCATGCCGCTGGCATCCAGTGTCAGCACGTCCAGCCGCTGGTCGCGCATCAGTCCCACCGCCAGGCGGCCGTTCCAGGCGCCCCATTGCGGGCCTTCGAGAAAGGCGACCGGGCCCATGCCCTGTGAACGTTCGCTGTTGTTCCAGGACGGGCGCATCGCATTCGGAAAGCGCTGCAGATCCGTCATCGGCATGGTCTGCACCGTGCCTGAGTAACCGCAGTACCCGTCGCTGCAGCGCAGATCGAGGCGGTTCTGCGGGTCCCAGCCGCCGTTGCCGCCAGCCACCAGGGCCGTGACCTCGTCGCTGTGGTTCGGCCCGTGTTCGCCCGCGAAGGCCTGGCCCGCGCCAGGCTGCCCGGCCGGGCGGAAAGCGATGCCCTGCACGTTGCGGTGGCCGTACGTAAAGATGCGGGCATCGAAGCCCGCGGGCGCGTTGTTGCCTGGCGCGGCCTTGCCGTCGCGGTCCACGCGCAATACCTTGCCGCCCAGGCGCTTGGGGTCTTGTGGCAAGCCGGGGTCGTGGTTGTCGCCGGTGGCGATCCACAGATTGCCGTCGGGCCCGAAACGGATGCGCCCGCCGCTGTGCGCGCCCGGGCCGCCGACCCGCCGCGCGTCCTTGAAAGCGATGTCGGCAACGATGTCGGTGCGGCCCGACACCGTCTTCCAGTCGGGCGCGACGTCCAGCCGCACGACGCGGTTGCTGCGCGGGTCGCGTTGCAGGTTCGAGGCCATGAAGACATAGATCTGGCGCCGTCCCTGGGCGAAGCCGGGGTCCACGGCCACACCGTGCACGCCGCTCTGCCCCTGGCAGAACAGGTCGTCGGCACGCAGTGCCGCGCCTTCGGTGCCGAACAGGTGGTGCTTGCTGCCGTCGGCAAGGCGCACCCACAGGCCGTGACACTTCTCGGTGTAGAGCATCGCGCCGCCGGGTGCGAAAGCCAGGTCCCAGGGGCCGCGCAGGTTCTCCATCACCGGCGCCACCTCCAGGGTTGGGGTCGCACTCGATGCTGGTTGCGCCAGGGCCAACGGGGCCAGTGTGGCTGCTGCCAGCGCCAAGGCGCAAAGGCCCCGGATGGCGGGCAAGCCGGACACAGCGGAGCGAAGGTGACAGCGAGGTTCAGGTGGGCTCATGCGCGGACAAGGGTGCGGGTGCGGTGCGGGTGCGGTGGGGGTGCGGTGCGGGTGCAGGTGCAGGTGCAGGTGCAGGTGCAGGGGATCATGCTAGTCCGGTCCTCCACCGACCTGCCGCCGCGGCGCCCACATCCACCTGAAACAGAGAGGACATTGCTGTTTGAGGGTCACCGTCATCCCGGTGTCGTGCGTGCTGCCTACACTGTCGGTCATGAACGACCCCAGGCCGAACACCGCCTCCACGGCAACGCTGGCACCGTCCGCAGTGGCGCAGCCGGCATCGCTTGTCCTGTCCCTGCCCCTGCCTGCGGCGCCAGTGCCGCTGCACCTGCCTGCGCAGCGCATTCCCGATGGCACCCCGGGGGTCGACGACCGCACCCGGGCGCTGCGCGAGAAGGCCGCTCAGACCGTCGCGCTGCGGCTGCTGGACCGCGAACGTTCGCTGCTGCAGTTCAACCGCCGCGTGCTGGCGCAAGCGCGTCGCGCCGACGTGCCGCTGCTGGAGCGGCTTCGCTACGTCACCATCGTCAGCAGCAACCTCGACGAGTTCTTCGAGGTGCGCGTGGCCGACTACATCGAGGCCGTGCGCCAGCCCGGCAGCGGCATCACGCAGGCCGACCTGGCGGCGGTGGCGCAGGCCGCGCACGAGCTGATCGACGAGCAGTACGCGCTCTTCAACCACGAGGTCATGCCGGCGCTGGAGGCCGAGGGCATCGTGGTGCTGAACCACTCGCAGCGCAACGCGGCGCAGCGCGACTGGGTCAGCCGCTTCTTCAAGCAGCAGGTGCGCCCGCTGCTGGTGCCGCTGAGCCTGGACCCCAGCCACCCCTTCCCGCTGGTGGCCAACAAGAGCCTGAACTTCATCGCCCGCATCGGCGGGCGCGACGCCTTCGGGCGCGAGAACCAGATCGCCATCGTCAAGGTGCCGCGGGTGCTGCCGCGCGTCATCCGCCTGCCGGCCGCGTTGACGCCAGGGCAGCAGGGTTTCGTGCTGCTGACGAGCGTCATCCGGGCGCATCTCGGCGAATTGTTCCCGGGGCGCACGGTGGAGTCGTTCTCGCAGTTCCGCGTCACCCGCGACAGCGATCTCGAGGTCGACGCGGACGACTTCACCAATCTGCGCCACGCGCTGCGCAGCGGGCTGACGACACGCCACTTCGGCCAGGCCATACGGGTCGAGGTGGTGTCCACCTGCCCAGAGGCCTTGACGCGCTTTC
>JBBSCX010000397.1:0-3321 GCA_038249905.1 Burkholderiales bacterium | reverse complement strand
GGCGCGTGCGGCGACTCGCTCAGCACCTGTACCCGGCCGATGAAGAGCATGTGGTCGCCAGCGGTCTGCTGCGACACGGCCTCGCACTCGAGCACCGCCGCACAACCCGCCAGGCGCGGCACACCAGCCAAGCCCTGTTCCCAGTGTCCGGCGTCGAACTTGTCGTCGCCCCGCTTGGCGAAGCGGCGCGACAGCTCCAATTGATCGGCCGCCAGGACATTGACGATGAAGTGCCCGGCCGCGGCAAAGGCCGGCAGGCTGGGGCTTTCCAGACGCAACGACCACAGCACCAGGGGCGGATCCAGCGACAGCGCGTTAAAGGAATTGGCCGTCAGCCCCACCGCGACGCCCGCTTCGTCGAGGCAGGTGACGATGGTGACGCCGGTGGCAAACTGGCCCAGTGCCGAGCGCAGCCGGGTCGGGGTGACGAGGGTGTCGGGCAGCGGTGCAGAAGGCGGTGCGGATGGCGGCGTGGGCGGCTCCGGCGGCAGCAGCGGCGCTGGCGGCCGCAGGGGTTCGGTCGTGTTCACGCGTTCGATGATGTGATGCCCCAGCGCGCCAGGGCGGCGTCGTCGCTGGCGCGCGCATCGACCCAGCGCGCGCCCGCGGGCGTGGTTTCCTTTTTCCAGAACGGCGCCTGGGTCTTCAGGTAGTCCATCAGGAACTCGCAGGCCTGGAAGGCCGGGCCGCGGTGTGCCGACGTCACCAGCACCAGCACGATCTGGTCGCCGGGCAACAGCCTGCCGATGCGATGCACCACACGCGCAGCCCGGATGTCGAAGCGGCCAGCGGCTTCGTCGATCATGGCCTCGATGGCGCGCTCGGTCATGCCGGGGTAATGCTCGAGTTCCATCGCCATGACCTCGCCAGCCTCGCCGGACACGCCGCCGTGGCGGTCACGCACGGTGCCGATGAAACTGGCCACCGCACCCACGCCGTCATCGGCGGCACGCAGTGCGGCGACCTCGGCCGAGAGGTCGAAGTCGGCGGCCTGGATGGCGACGCGGGACAGTGCCGTGGGCCGGGGCGCTTGCAGGGCGGTGAGCATCCTGACGATCGGGACCATCGGCTCAGCCGCCCGTCACCGGCGGGAAGAACGCCACCTCGGCGCCGTCAGCCAGCGGCGCCGTTTCGTCGCACATCTGCTGGTTCAAGGCCGCACGCACCGCGCGGTGGCTGTCCAGTCGTTCTGCATGCGCGGGGCTGCGGTCCTGCAGCAGCGCACGCAGCTGACCGACGGTGCTGCCTGCGGGCAGCACCACCTGCTCTTGCGGGCCCAGGGCCTCGCGCAGCGAGGCAAAGTAGCGCACGTTCACCTGCATGTCGGCATCAGTGGCGAGTCAACGAGAAATCGACGGAGATCGGCGCGCAATCATCGCGAAATCAGCTCGGCCAGCGACAGGAAGCGCACCGGGTCACCGCGGCAGATGACCTGCCCGGGCGGCGTGTCCACCAGGCCGTCGGCCCACACCACCGAGGTCAGCACACCCGAACTCTGGTTCGGGTACAGGTCCAGCCCGCCATCGGCATTCAGGCGCACACGCAAAAATTCGCGCCGGCGGTCGGGCCTGGGCCAGTCGAAATCGGCGCGCAGCGTCACGCCCACAGGCAGGGCCGACGGCGCGCCTTGCAGCACACGCAATACCGTGCTGCCGCACAAGAGCCAGGTGACGAAGGCCGACACCGGGTTGCCCGGCAGGCCCAGCAGCAAGGCCGCGCCACCGTGCGCGTCGCTGCCGGTGTGGGCCATCGGCGCGGGGCGGCGGATCTCGCCAAAGGCCAGCGGCTTGCCGGGCTTGATGGCGATTTGAAAGTGCTGCAGCCGACCCTCGGCCTCGGCGGCGGGCTTCAGATGGTCTTCATCACCCACCGACACACCGCCACAGGTGACGATGAGGTCGTTCTGCCCTGCCGCCTCGCGCAACGCGGCGCGGGTGGCGTCCAGGCGGTCGGGCACGATGCCCAGATCCGTGACCACGCAACCTGCTGCCTCGGCCAGCGCGCGCAAGGTGTAGCGGTTGCTGTTGTAGATGGCACCGGGTCGCAATACCTCGCCGGGCATCTGCAGTTCGTCGCCGGTGGAGAACAGTGCCACGCGCGGACGTCTCAGCACCGGCAGCAGGGCCGCGCCGACGCTGGCCGCCAGCCCCAGGGCCTGCGGCGTCAGGCGCTGGCCGCGCGTCAGTACCGCCGTGCCGAGGCGCACGTCTTCACCGCGGCGGCGGATCCACTGGCCGTGTTCGGGCACGGTGTTGATGCGCACGCTGCCCAGACCCTGAGCATCCACTTCGACGATCGCCTCGCACTGCTCCTGCATCACCACCGCGTCGGCGCCGACAGGCAACTGCCCGCCGGTGAAGATGCGTGCGGCGGTGCCCGGTTGCAGGGGCTGCCCAGGCATGCCCGCAGGGATGCGCTGAGACACCGGCAGCACGGTGCCGGCCGCGCGCACGTCGGCGCTGCGCAGCGCATAGCCGTCCATCGCGGTGTTGTCCTCGGGCGGCACGTCCAGCGCCGACAGCACCTCGCCGGCCAGGATGCGGCCCCTGGCGTCGAAGGTGGAAACACTCTCGGTCTCGCGCAGCGCATGCGGGGCGGTGCCGGCACGCAGGCGGTCCAGCGCCTCGTCCAGGCTCAGCAGCGGTCGGGCGTTGGCGTTCATGGGTTGGCGTAGAAGGTCAGGCTCAGGCTCATGCTCAGGCTCATGATCAGGTTCAGGCGCATGCCGTGGCGGTGTGGGTTTCGATGTAGCGCTTCACGGCAGCAGTGTCGACAGGCATGACGGTGAAACGCCGCGGCAGGTGTTCGATGCCGCGCAGGGCGGCGGGGGGCTCGGGGTTGACGCCCGTGGCTTCGACGATGGTGGCCGCGAACTTGGCCGGCAGCGCCGTTTCCAGCACGATCATTGGCACGCCTGGCTGGCGATGTTCGCGCGCCACCTTCAGGCCGTCCGCCGTGTGGGTATCGACGAGCACCCCGCGCTGCTGCCACAGGCCGCGGATGGTGGCCAGGCGGTCGGCGTGGGTGCTGCGGCCAGCGACGAAGCCGAAACCGGGAATGCGCCGGAATTCTTCGTCCGTCAGCGAGAAGCCGCCCTGAGCCAGCGCAGGGCCGAAGAAGTCCGCTGTGCGCGCCGCCGCGGCCGCGTCGTGGCCCAGCAGGTCGAACACGAAACGCTCAAAGTTGCTGGCCTTGCTGATGTCCATGCTGGGGCTGGATGTGGCGTGCGTCTCGGCCGTGCCGCGTGGACGGTAGCTGCCGGTGCGGAAGAACTCTTCCAGCACGTTGTTCTCGTTCGTCGCCAGCACCAGACTGTGAATG
>JBBSCX010000396.1:0-3332 GCA_038249905.1 Burkholderiales bacterium | reverse complement strand
CGCCTTCTCCCGCACGCTGCAGGTGTTGAACAGGATCAGGTCGGCCTGCTCGACGTCGTCGGTCTTCTCGTAGCCCTGCGCGGCGCCCAGCACGTCGGCCATCTTGTCGGAGTCGTATTCGTTCATCTGGCAGCCGAAGGTGCGGATGAACACCTTCTTGCTTGCCGTCGGCAGTACGGGCGGTACGGGCGGTGCCGCATCAGGCCGGTCGGTGGCGCTCATCGTGGGCTCCAGGACTGCAGGTCGGGGTTGAAGAGCCAAGTCTGCGCCTGCAGTGGGTTCGTCGGCCAGGGTCGGCGCGCCAGTTCCTGCGGTGTCAGCACCCAGACGTCGCGCAACTGGCCGTTCAGGTCCAGCGTGTAGTGCACCGCCAGGCGCAGGCCCACCAGGGTGCCCGAGAGTTGCAGCAGGTTGTCGGTGCCGCGGATGCGTGCACCCGGCGCCAACCGGGCCGTCCCGCGATTGACCAGCACTTCGGGCGGCTGGGTGACGACGAGTTCACCGCGCAGCGCATTGCCAGGAAACTGGCGCGGTGCCTGGGCCGCGGCCGGCAGGGCCGTGACCCACATCAACAGCGCGGTCAAGGCGAGCATGGGCACGTCAGCGGTTGCAGGGCGTGAGCCAAGACCTGAGGCTGGACGTGAGGCACAGCGGAACATGGTGTGGATCCAGGGGCTGTGGAGCGATCGGACGAGAGGGGCAGACAAGAAACGAAAACGGCCCGGGCGGTGACCCGGGCCGTTCGGGCTCGAACAGGAGTCGAGCGCTGGTTCTGGTGGCGCTTCAGGGATTTGAACCCCGGACCTGCGGATTATGATTCCGTCGCTCTAACCAGCTGAGCTAAAGCGCCTGAGCCCGTGAGTATATCGGGCCCGATCGAGGATGTGCGCCTGCGGGTGCACGCCGGTCCCTGTGCCCGCCATCGTCGGCGGGCAGGGCCGGGATAGCGGGGTTCGATGTTCAGTTTCTTTCGCAAGAAGCCGGCGCCCGCGCCGGCCACCCCGTCCCCCACGCCGGAGGCGACGCCCTCGCCACCCCAGGCAACGCGCACGACGCCCGGGGTGCCCGCACCTGCCGTCGATGTCACGGCGCCCCTCGCGGCGGCGCCTGCCGCGGTAACGACCCCAGCCCCAGCCCCGGCCCCGGCCCGCAGCGGCTGGCTTGGTCGACTGTCCCAGGGCCTGCGCAAGACGGGCAGCGGCATCACGCAGGTCTTCACCGGCACGCGCATCGATGACGCGCTTTACGAGGCCTTGGAGGCCGCGCTGTTGCAGGCCGACGCCGGTGTGCCGGCGACGCAGTTTCTGCTCGACGACCTGAAACGCCGCGTCAAGGCCGCCAAGGCCACCGACCCGGCGGCAGTGAAGGGACTGCTGGTCGATGCCATCGCGGCGTTGCTGGCGCCGCTGCAGCGGCCGCTGGTGATCGGCAGCCAGGCCGGCGAGGGCAGGGCGCCGCCCACCGTGATCATGGTCACCGGCGTCAACGGCGCCGGCAAGACGACCACCATCGGCAAGCTCACCCGCCATCTGGCCGAGGCCGACGCCAAGGTGCTGCTGGCCGCGGCCGACACCTTTCGCGCCGCAGCACGCGAGCAACTGGCGGTGTGGGCCGACCGCAACGGCGTCGAGATCGTCAGCCAGGCCGGTGGCGACCCGGCGGCCGTCACCTTCGACGCTGTCAGCGCCGGCCGCGCCCGGGGCTGCGATGTCGTGATCGCCGACACCGCGGGCCGCCTGCCCACGCAGCTGCACTTGATGGAGGAGCTGAAGAAGATCCGCCGCACGATCGCCAAGGCCCATGCCGGCGCGCCGCACGAGGTGCTGCTGGTGGTCGACGGCAACACCGGCCAGAACGCGCTGGCCCAGGTGCAGGCTTTCGATGCCGCGCTGGGGCTGACGGGCCTGGTGGTGACCAAGCTCGACGGGACGGCCAAGGGCGGAGTGCTGGCCGCCATCGCGCGCTGGGGCGCCACCCGCGCGGGTGGGCCGGTGCCGGTCTACTTCATCGGTATCGGCGAAAAGCTGGAAGACCTGCAGACCTTCGACGCACGCGAGTTCGCGCAGGCGCTGCTGGGCTGAACGCGCCGCCGCTGTGGTGGCCGCGCAGCGGTCAGGCAGCGCTCAGGCACCAGTCAGTGCCGCTGCTGCTGCGTCGGCGCCGCTTCCATGTCGTCGAAGAAGGCCGAAGGCACCGGCTCCATGCGCAGGTCCGCGGCCTCGAAGGCGGCGCGGTCGCCATCTGCCAGCACCTCGCTGATGTCGGCCACCGGGATCAAGGGCATCGGGCGCGACGGCGTGGGCTTGATGCCGGGCGCGGCCGGGCCCACCAGATGCTGCATGGCCATGCGCACCTCGGCGGCCGCGGGCAGGTCGCCCTCGTGCCAGGTGTGCACCTGGATGCCGGCCGCACGCAGCACCCGTGCCATGCGGTCGTGGCGGCGACGGCTGCGTTCGGTCTCGCCGGGGCTGCGCACGTCGATCACGGCCAGCACACGCGAGCCGCTGTCGCACAGCAGCAGGTCGGCATTCAGCGCGCCCACGCGCTGCAGCCATTCGCCGTACGGCCGCCGCGTGGAGACACGGATGAAGCGCGACAGCGGCACCTGTGCCAGCACCAGGAAGCCTGGCATGGCGCGCTTCAGCAGGTCGTAGGCCTGGCGCTCGGCGATGCTGAGCACACGCACGGCCTGGGGCGGAAAGTCGGCCACGGTGTCCAGTGCCTCGCGCTGGGCCGATGCCTGCTGGTCTGCGCTGCGCTGGCGCCAGCGCAGGCCCAGCACCGTCAGCAGCAGCAGGGCGGCAGCGGTCAAGGCGTAGGTGGCGACGGGGGTGATGAGTTCCATGCTGGCTTGCTCGACATTGTCCACAGCCCCGAGGGGGGCCTCGTCAGGGATATCGGCAGTCCGCGGCTCAGCACGAGAACGCGGCTGTGAGCAGATGTTCGGGCGCGGCTCGCGGTGCCCCGCATCTCCGCCTCAGCGCGGCGGCAGGCCAGGGAATCCGCCACCGCCCTGGCCCCCCATGCCCCCCATGCCGCCCATGCGCTTCATCATCTTCATCAGGCCGCCGCCCTTCATCTTCTTCATCATGCCCTGCATCTGATCGAACTGGTTCAGCAGCCGGTTGACTTCCTGCACCGCCACCCCGGCACCGGCAGCGATGCGGCGCTTGCGGCTGGCCTTGATGAGTTCGGGCTTGCGCCGCTCCAGCACGGTCATGCTGCAGATGATGCCTTCCATGCGCTTGACGTCGCGCTCGGCCCGGCCCATGTCGGCGCCGGCGGCCTGCGCGGTCATCGCGCTCGGCAGCTTGTCCATCAGCCCGGCCAGG
>JBBSCX010000395.1:0-3338 GCA_038249905.1 Burkholderiales bacterium | reverse complement strand
GCACTGCAGGGCGCCGAGCGCCTGCGCGTGATCGTCAACGCGCTGACCCGGCTGCGTTTTTGCACCGCCGACGGCGTCATGGACTTCAACACCAAGGAAGGCGCCGGCGCCGCACCCCCCGGCCACCACCCCTGGTTCGATGTGCCCGGCCGCACCAGCGCAGGCAGCCCCATCGCTTTCGGCCACTGGAGCATGCTGGGCCTGGTCAACCGCCCGGACCTGCTGGGCACAGACACCGGCTGCGTCTGGGGCGGCGCGCTGACCGCCGTGCGTGTGGATGGCGGGCGCCGCGAGGTGGTGCAGGTGACATGTGCGCAGGCGCAGAAGCCCGGCACCTAGAATCGCGCCGCGCACGAGGAGGCTTGGGGGAGCGGTTTAACCCAGCAGTCTTGAAAACTGCCGGCCCGCAAGGGCCCGTGAGTTCGAATCTCACAGCCTCCGCCATACCGCTAGGAAATACGAGCCTTCTGGGCCCGTTTTTGCTTTCTGACCCGTCATCCGAACCACCGTCCCGCATGCCCACCCCCCTGCCGCGGTGGGGCACCGGACGCATAGGGGGAACACCGTTTCGGGCCAGCCTACATTCGATTACATTTTTCCGTCACCTAAACAGGGAGGAACCAGTGGCGACGAAGATTGCGGCGATGGCGGTGGTGCTGGCGTGCTCGGGATGTGCGTCGGTCATGAACGATTCAACTCACCCGATGAAGGTCGAGACCAAGACCCAGGCGGGCGAACTGGTTTCAGGCGCGGAGTGCAAGCTCTCCAACGATTACGGAACGGTCACCGTGAAGTCGGGAGACACCACTCAGATTCGACGCTCGGGAAAGGACCTTGACATCATCTGCAAGGACCCCAAGAACCCCGACGCGAACGCACGCGCCATTTCCCGTGCGAACAGCGGGATGTGGGGCAACATCCTTCTCGGCGGCGGCATTGGAGCGATCATCGATCACAACAAGGGCACGGCGTACACGTACCCGACTTGGATTCAGCTGATCTTCGGTAAAACGCTGGTCTTTGACCGAACGGCAGAAAAGCAAGGTCAGCCAACACTCGGGACCGAGCCCACTGGCACAGCAACCGCGCCTGCGACTGCACCATCGGCCGCACAGGTGGCAACAGGCAAGTAGGGCACCTGCAAACGCAGGGGCGGGCCTGTCAAGAGTGTGGCCACTCGCTGAAGAAGCGCTCTTCGGCGACACAGCCCGCCGCCACAGCGCGCCAACAGGGCTTCAGCTCTCCAGTTCGCGCAACTTGATCTCGCCCAGGCCGCCCGTGCTTGTGGTCGGTGCGCGGTGCGGTGCGCGGGCCGAGGGCGACCCAAGTTCGCCCTGCATCTCCACCACCGCCGCTGGCGCCACGCCGCCGAGTGCCGCGTAGGCCGCGGCCAGGGCGGCCTCGTCGGATTCCTCGACCTCGAGCGGCGACACCGCCTGCGCCGGGCACGAGTCCAGCCCGGGGTCGAGCACGGCAGCGGTGCGGTAGGCATCTTCCTCGGCCTCTTCCGGCGACTGGTGCTCGCGGTCGATCAGCGCCACGGCCATCTTCGCGCGCAGTGTCGCCAGCCCGGCCGGCGACCAGTTGGTGACCAGGCTCTCCAGTTGTTCCAGCGCCTTTCGCAACACGTCCAGCGGCAGCTTGTCGATGGCGCGCAGGCCCTTGCGGCCCATGGCCTGCTCGACAAAGGCCAGGTGCCGCAGCGCGGCGCGTGTGCCGGGCACCTCGCCCAGCACGGCGGCCAGTTCGGCGCGGATGAGGTCCAGCGTTTCCTGCGTGCGGCGCTCGGCCTGGCTCTGGCGCGTCTCGGTCTTCGCGGCACCACGCGCTTGCAGCACGATGCGCACGCCGTCGGCCTCGCGGCGCAACGCCAGGTCGTGCCTGAAGAAGGCGCGGGCCGCTTGGCCCAGGGGGCGCAGGAAGTTCAAGGCTTTCATCGGACCGGGTGGGACAGGGCGGGGGCTCTGGGCGGCGGCGCACAAGCTGCCGGCATGCCCTGGATGTCGGCCATGTGCAGGCCTGACTTGAGCATTTCTGCGTCGCATTGCACGTTGCAGTTGTGAGCGTGCGCGTCAGCGACGGGCCGATGCGATGCCGCCGCCGTGCGGAGAGGCGGCCAGGATCAGGCCATGCAGCTGCGGTTCTTGCCGGTGCGCTTGGCCTCGTACAGGGCCTCGTCGGCGCGTTCCAGCGCGGTTTCCAGCGGCTCGCCGCTGCGCCAGGCGGTGACGCCGGCCGAGAACGTGACGAAGACCTCGCGTCCATCGTGCTCGAAAAGTGCCGCGCTCAGGCTGCGCTGCAGGCGTGTCAGGGCGCCCTGCGCCTCGTCGGCGGTGCTGCCGGGCAGCAGCACCACAAATTCTTCGCCACCAAAGCGCGCCAGATGGTCAACCGGTCGCAGGCGTTCGCGCACCGTCGCGGCCAGGCGTTGCAGGGCAGCGTCGCCGGCGGCGTGGCCCAGCGTGTCGTTCAGGCGCTTGAAGTTGTCGATGTCGATCAGTCCCACCGCCAGCGCTGCGGCCTCGCGCTGGCTGCGTGCGGCCTCGACGGCAAAGGCCTGGGCCAGTCCGCGGCGGTTGGCCACCTGGGTCAGGGCATCGGTGGAGACCTCATCAGACAGGCGGCGCAGTTCGGCCTCGAGTGCACGCACGCGCGCGCCCAGGGCCTCGGCGCGGTCATGGTCCTGCTGCAATCTCTCGCGCGTTTCGGCCACGGCACCGGCCACGGTGCGGCTGTCGGTCAGCAGGTGCTGCACCACGCCGGCCAGCCCGGTCAAGCTGTCGGCAGCGGCAATGGCCTGGGCATGGCGGCCGATGGCGGCGTGAAAGCGACCGGTCTCGTCGCCCAGGGTGCCGACTTCGTCCAGCATGTGCGCCAGCAGCTGCTTGAGCGCGTCGCGTGCTTCGTTGCGCTGCGTGCGCAGTTCCGCCTGGCGCTGGCGGGTGGCCGCCAGCAATTCGGTGGCGGCGCGCACGTTGCGCGCGCTGGGGCCGCTGGGGGTGTCGACCAGCCGGGCCTGCAGGGCGTCGCACTGGCCGCGCGCCCAGCTGTCGTCCTCGGCCAGATCGGTCAGGCCCGCGGCCAGTTCACGGCACAGTGTGGCCAGCTGATCGACCAGATGGTGGCGGTGCGCAAACAGGCGTTCGGCCTGCTGGCACAGCGCTGCCGCATCGGCCACCAGGGCCACGCTGGCGCCCGCGCTGTCGATGCGTGCAGCCAGCGCGCCCTGGCGGTCGGGCAGCGCCGGGGCGCGCGGGGCAGCCGGGGGCAACGGGGCCGCCCGCGCGTGATGCCGCCGGCCCACCCCGGGGCGCCCGGGGGGCACGGGGGCCGCCGCG
>JBBSCX010000394.1:0-3357 GCA_038249905.1 Burkholderiales bacterium | reverse complement strand
CCAGCCGCTCGGCCAGCTGGGCGCGCAGTTCCGTGGCCTGGGTCTGCTTCAGCAGGGTCTGGGCCTGCTCGGCTTCGCGCTTCTTCAGCTTCGCCGCCGTCTCAGTCGATGCGGATTCCAGCGCCTGCAGTTGCGCGGCCAGGGTCTTCAGGATGTCCGACGCCGTCTCCAGACGTTGCTTCTCTTCGACCAGCGCAGCCAGCTCGCTGCTGCTGCTGCGCCAGTCCAGTTCCTGGAAGTCGCGGTACTCCTCCAGCTTGTCCAGCGCCTGCAAACGCTCACGCGCCGCGCCTTGTTCCTTCTGCAGGCCAGCGATGCGCACACCGGCCTCGGCCAGGCGCGCTTGCAATACCTTCGCCTTGCTCTCCAGCGCCGCGATCTTGGCCTGGTTGCTCCAGCCCAGCACGTAACGGCTGCGGTCGTCGATGCGGTGCCGATCGTCTTTCTCGTGACGCTCGCCCGGGGCCTTGATCTGGCCAGCGCGGGTGATGGCGCGCGCCTCGCGACGGAACTGGTCCTGGCCGCTGCAGCAGGCCAGGTCGAAACGGTGCGCCACTTCGCGTTCCAGCCAGCCGTAAAAGGGCGAATCGGGTTTGACGGCCAGCTTGCGCGCCAGCGAATCGGCGTGCAACTCGGGCAGTTCGCCACGCAAGTCCTTGCCCGCGCCTTTGCGCGCCGGCCGCACGCGGAAGTACACCAGCCGGCCCTTGAGCTGCGTGCGCTCCACCCAGTCGCTGACCGCAGCGTAATGCGCGTCGGGCACCAGCAGCGAAAGACCGAAGCCGCGCAGCAGGCGCTCTGCCGCGCCTTCCCAGTCGCGTTCATCGTCACGCACCTGAATCAATTCGCCGGCATACGGCATGTCGGCTTCAGGCAGGCGCAGCGCCTGGCACAGCGCGGCGCGCATGGCCACCTGTTGCGCATCGATGTTGCTGCGGCGCTGGCGCAGGCTGCGCAGTTCGGCTTCCAGCGCGGCGTGCTCATGGCGGCCTTGCGCAAAGGCCACGCCGAGTTCGTTGAGCTCGTTCTGCAAAGCCGCCTCACGCTCGGCAGCGGCCTCGCGCAGCGGCACGCACAGCTGGCGCTGGGCCAGGAAGTCCTCGGCGCCGTGCATGGCCAGCAGGCCCAGGCTCTGCCGCAGGGCGTCGTAGCGCGTGGCCTTGGCCGACCGGCGCTGCTTCTCGGCTTCCTTGGCCGCGATGTCCAGTGCCAGGCGTTCGATGCGGTCGCCGCCGCTGTCGGCGATGGCGCGGCGCAATTCGCGTTCCTGCACCTGCTGTTCGCGCTGCTGCAGGCTGAAGCGTTCGACAGCGCTGTCATGCCGCGCCAGGTCTTCTGCCAGATGCTGCAGGCGCTGGTCCAGCAGCGCTGCCTTCAGCCCGGCGAAATAGCTGCCCAGGGCCTCGCGCGCCGCACGCTGCTGCTCGATCGCGGTCGACAACTCGGCATGGCGTTCGCCATCGGCCACCAGGGGCTGCAGCAACGCCACCTGGGCCTGCGCCTTCAGCACCGCGGCGTGTGCGCGGTTCAGGTCGTCGAAGTGCGCAATCAGTGCTGCCAGGCGCGGCGCCACGTCGAAGGCTTCGAGCATGTGGCTGCGCACGAAATCGGTCAGGTTGCCCACCGACTTCATCGACACCGTCTGGTGAAACAATTCCAGCGCCTGTTCGTTGTGGATGCCGAGGTGGCGCCGAAACAGCGCGCCGTACGGCGGAAAGCTGTCTTCCACCGCCACCTTGGCCGCACGCAGGCGTTTGCGCAGCTTGGTGATGTCGGTGCCGAAATCGGCAAAGTCCGCTGCAATCGACAGCGCGCGTTCGGCCACCGCGTACAGCCGCAGCGGCTGGCCCTGCGGGTCCTTCAGCCAGAACACCTGGGCCAGCGTCACGGTCTGGTCGTAGCCGGCGTTGTGGAACACGGCCAGGATGACCGAATAGCTGTTCGGCCCGCGCAACGCCACCGGCCGGCCCGAGCCACCCAGTTCACTGCGCGCGGCCTTGTAAAAGCCCAGCACATAGCTGCGCAGCGTGCGTTCGCGCGCTTCTGCACCCGCAGCCTTGTTATAGGCGACGCGGTGCGCCGGCACCAGCAGCGTCGTCACGGCGTCCACCAGCGTGCTCTTGCCCGAGCCGATGTCGCCCGTCAGCAGCGCATTGCGGCCGTCGGCGCGCAGCGTCCACACGCGGCTGTCGAAGGTGCCCCAGTTGAAGACTTCCAGCCGCTGCAGACGGAAGCCCGACAGGCTCTCGTCGGTGCCGAAGTCCAGCGCCAGCGGTTCATTCTTCATCGTCGCCGCCTTTGCCTTCCGTCTTTCCTTCCGTCTTTCCTTCCAGCTGCGCGCGGTAGGCCGCCAGGCGTGCGTCGAAGTCGGCCAGCCACTGCGCATCGACGAAGGCCTTCAATATGCGCTGCACCTCGAACATGTTGTCCTGCCCGCGCAAGCGCCGCACAAAGCCGAGGTCGACGATGCGGTTCAGCTGTGTGTCCACCTGGTCGATCAGGCGCGCTTCGTTGCTGCCCTCGGGCATGAACACGCGCAACAGCTCCGCCACCTGTTCACGCGACAGGATCAGCCGCGTGTCGCCACCTGCTGCATCAAATTCGGCCAGCTTCTTGCGCAGCAGCGCCAGCAGCAGGCTGACCGGGACCGAAAGCGGCCGGCGCGCTATCAGACGAGGCAACGGCCGCGTCAGCTTGGGCGCCGCGTCGTCCTCAGGCTCGGGGCGTGAACGAAGGAAGGCATAACCCTCGGCCTCGTCAAGCATCAGCTCCAGACCCAGCACGGCCACATGGTCGCGCACGCGGCCCTGCAGGTGCAGCAGCGCGCTCCAGTGCGCGGCGTCGTCGGTGCGGTAGCTCACGCCCTTGAGAAGCGGGATGAGCACCGCCGACAGGTCGGCGGTGAACGCTGTGTTGGCATTGGCGTTGGTCGAATGCGCTCCGGCACCGCTTGCAGAAGTTTCGTCGTCCATGTTCATCGGCTGAAGATCACGCGCGGCAGTCGCGCGCTCTTGTGCTGGCCGCTGCGTGCCGTCCAATCCACCTGCTCTTCCGTGCTGTCGTCGATCACCGCGCGACCCGGCTCGGCCGCCAGGCTGAGGTAGGCCACCAGCTCGGCCAGCCCCTGCTGCAGCGGCCTGCTGCCCACCAATTCGGCCAGCGTGACTTGCGTGCGCTGCTGCAGGCTCTGACGCACATGCTGCGCCAGCGCGGCCTTGTCGACGACGAACTGCGAGTACAGCGCGGCCGCGTCCAGATCTTCTTCGCCGGCGGCTATCGCGGCGCTCATCAGCGCGGGCTTGGGTGCCGGGGCGTACAAGGGCCGCTCCATCGGCAAATCGATGCTCGGCGCGATCT
>JBBSCX010000393.1:0-3359 GCA_038249905.1 Burkholderiales bacterium | reverse complement strand
CCCGGCCAGGAGCACAGTCATCAATCGTGGACTGTTCTGTGCTTCATCGACTCGCGCTCGCAAGTCCGGGCGTCGGTAGCGCAGCTGTGGTGATCTGAGGTACCAGGAAGCTGCCTGTCGCGAAGTGCAGCTCATGGCCGTCCGCGTAAGTAGCCCACGGTCAGGTATCCGGTCGCTCGGAGCGCGATCTTTGCTGTCATTGCTAGCAACGACTACAATGCCGCTTCGGAGGGACGCGCCGTGGGTACCTTGACCATTCGAAACTTGGACGATCTCCTCAAGAGCCGCTTGAGGATGCGCGCCGCCGCCCGCAATCGGTCCATGGAGGAGGAGGCCAGGCAGATCCTGCGTGCGGCGCTACAAGAACCTGTGGCGCAGACGCTGGATTTGGGCACCCGCATCCGGGCACGGTTTGCGGCCTTGGGCGATGTCCAGCTTCCGATCGAAACGCGCCAGACCCTGCGTGCGCCGCCCGAGTTTGATGGGCAGCAGCAAGCTGGCGCGCCCGGCGGGCCAAAGACGAGCAAGACTCGCCGATGAGCACGCTGCTCGACACGAATGTGCTGTCCGAACTGCTTCGGTCCGCACCAGAGCCGATGGTGCTGGCTTGGTTCGCAGGCCAGCCTTCCGAGACCTTGTTCGTCAGCGCTGTCACGCAGGCCGAGATGGCCCTCGGTGCAAGACTGATGCCGGCTGGCAAACGGCGCACCGCTTTGCAGACGGCCTTGGGCGCCATGTTCAGCGAAGACTTTGCCGGGCGCGTCCTCCCCTTCGACAGTGCAGCCGTGCCGGCCTACGTCGATATCGTCAGTGCCCGCCGCGCCGCTGGCCGCCCCATCTCGCAGTTCGATGCCCAGATCGCAGCCATCGCGCTTCACGCCGGCGTCAAGTTGGCGACCCGAAACGTCAACGACTTCGAGAACTGCGGCGTCACTGTGGTCAACCCATGGATGTTGGCGGTCGGTTGACGCGGTGATCGACCGTAGCTTCGTGTCTGTCGCATGATCATCGGGCCCGGTCTTGCCCACGGCGCAAGGGTCGAATCATCCTCTGGTCGTGCAGCAGTTGCTCCGGCGCTCGATCCGCCCTACCCTTGCCCATGCACTGCCAACCTCAACTTCCTGGCCCCGAGAGCTGTCTGATATTCGACGCTGAAAAGAGCAGGAACCTGGGCAAAGTCAGGCCGAACTTGGCCGAAATATCAGACAGCAAACGCCGGAAAGCGAGCATTGGCGAGGGTTTCCGGCCGGTTCGGTGGTGGGGCTGTTAATCCTCAGGTCCCTGGGTCGAGCCCAGGTCGGGGAGCCAAGCAATGCAAGGGTCCGCAGGTTGGCGTCTGCTGACTGTTTTTGCTTTCTGGGGGCCACGCTGCCGTACAGTGCCGTCAGCGGGATGCTGAACGTCGCACTGAACTGGACCATGGGCACCCGGCGATTTCTAACGCGTACCAGGGCTGCCACACCGCCCAGGTCGAGAGCATCCTCGTCGGACCCTGATGCGGGTTGATGCTCACGCCTTCCGCTTCAGCGGTTCTGCGGTGGGGCCGTGGCTACACTGCGCGCCGATGACCGCTGCCCCCGCCCCGTGCCACGTATTGATCTCGCTGGGCAACATCGGCGCGCTGCACGACGGCCTGGGCGAGTTCGCGCTGCAGATCGGCACGCGCATCGCCGCTGTGGCGCCGCTGTGGCGCCAACAGCATGGCGTGCATTTCAGCTTCCACCTGCGCGAGAAATTGTTCGGCCTGTACGGCGACGCCGTCGGCTATCTGCCGGTCAGCCGCTGGCAGCGCATCCGCCACCACCAGCCCCAGGCATTCTCGCTGTGGCATTCGCTGCATCAGCTGAACAAGAACCGGCCGCCGCTGTGTCGAGGGGAAGGCACGCCGCAGCGCCTGGTGACGGTGCACGACCTGAACTACCTCTACGGCCGCAACGCATTTTCGCGCTGGCGCCACCATCGGCGCACGCTGGCCTTGCTGTCGCGTGCCGACCATGTCGTCGCCATCAGCCACCACACCGCCGCCGACGTGCGCCGGCACCTGGGCTGGACCGGGCCGCTGGACGTGATCCACAACGGCGCACGCAGCTTCGTCGACGCCGCCCGCGCGCCGCTGCCGGGCTGGGCCGACGCCGATACCGACACGGACACGCCGCCCTTCCTCTTTCACCTCAGCCGCATGTCGCCGAGCAAGAACCCGCAGGCCCTGCTGGGCCTGGCGCGGGTCTGGCCGGAAATGACGTTCGTGCTGTGCGGTCCGCCCAGCGACGACGCCAAGGTCCTGAAGGCTGCCAATCGCCTGCCCAATGTGCAGTTCCACCTGGGCATCAGCGAGGCGCAGAAGGCCTGGGCCTATGCACACTGCAGCGGCTTCTTGTTCCCGTCGCTGACCGAAGGCTTCGGCCTGCCGCCGATCGAGGCCATGCACTTCGGCAAGCCTGTCTTCCTGGCCCGCCGCACCTGCCTGCCCGAGATCGGCGGCAGCGCTGCGCACTATTTCGACGACTTCGAGCCGGCGTCGATGCGCGCGGTCATCGAAGCCGGACTGCGCCAGGCCGATCTGCCCGGCGCGGCCGACGCGGTGCGCGCCCACGCCGCGCAGTTCAGCTGGGACCGCGCCGCCGACGCCTACTTGGCGCTGTATGCGCGGCTGCTGGGCCTGGGGGATGTGGCAAACACTCCAGCCATCGCGGCCGCCGGGGCCGCCCCAACCGCCCCAACCGCACCAACTTCGGCAGCGCCGGCATGATGGCGCGCATGCAAGTCTTCCGCGGCATCGGCCACGCCCAGCTCTCGTCCCAGCCCCACGCGCTGACCATCGGCAACTTCGACGGCGTGCACCGGGGCCACCAGGCCATGCTGGCGCTGCTGGTGAATGAGGCGCGGCACCGCGGCCTGCCCTCTTGCGTGCTGACCTTCGAGCCGCACCCGCGCGACTTCTTCGCCCGCCGCGCCGGCCGGCCCGAGACGGCACCGGCACGCATCGGCACATTGCGCGACAAGCTGGCCGAATTGGCGCTTTGCGGTATCGACCATGTGGTGGTGATGCGCTTCGATGAACGTCTGGCCGCGATGTCGCCGCAGGCCTTCGTCGACCAGGTGCTGGTGCGCGGCCTGGGCGCGCGCTACGTGCTGGTCGGCGACGACTTCAGCTATGGCGCGCGCCGGGCCGGCAACTACGCCACGCTGGACGCGGCCGGTGCGGCATCCGGTGGCGCCTCGGATGGCGGATCGCGTGGCGCCTCGGGTGGCGCACCAAACTCCGGCGGCTTCGATGTCGCGCGCATGATGAGCTACGAGGTGCATGGACTTCGCGTGTCCAGCTCGGCCGTGCGCGAGGCCCTGGCCGCCGGCGACAT
>JBBSCX010000392.1:0-3397 GCA_038249905.1 Burkholderiales bacterium | reverse complement strand
GCCGAGATCGACGAACTCGCCCGGCGTGTGGCCGCCGCGCCGCTGACGGTGCTGTTCGGCAAGAGCGGGCTGGGCAAGTCGTCGCTGCTGATGGCCGGGCTGATGCCGCGGCTGCGGGCGCTGACTGCTGTGCCCGTCCATTACCTGCCGGTCTATCTGCGGCTGGACCACGCCCACAGCGCACCGCCCTACATCGAGCAGATGGCCGCCGCGCTGCAGGCTGCCGTGCGCAATGCGCAGGTGGACGCGCCGCCGCCGCAGCCCGGCGAAACGCTGTGGGCCTATCTGCACCGCGACGGCGTCGAGTTCTGGACCCGTGACAACCACCCCTGCATGCCGGTGTTCGTGCTCGACCAGTTCGAGGAAGTCTTTACGCTGGGCGCCCGCCAGCCCGCGCGCGTCGACGATCTGCGCACTTGCCTGGGCGACCTGGCCGAAAACCGCATACCGGCCGAACTGGCGCAGGCGCTGGCGGTGTCCGACAGTGATGAACAAGGCGCGTCGCTGCGCTTGCGCAGCCAGCGCTGCAAATTGCTGATCAGCCTGCGCGAGGACTTCCTGCCCGAGCTCGAGGCCTGGCACACGGCCCTGCCTTCGCTGGGCCGCGTGCGCCTGCGGCTGGGGCCGCTGCGGCCGGCGCAGGCGCTGTCTGCCGTGCACGGCGCCGCACCGGCGTTGATGGACGAGGCCCTGGGCCGGCGCATCGTCGCCTTTGTCGCCTCCGCACGGGCGCACGACGGCGCCGGCCCCGCGCCACCTGCCGCGCCCACCGTGCTGGACGCCCAGGGCCGCCCGGTGGACACCGGTGAGCCGGGCCGGGATGCGGACGAGGGCCAGGGCGAGGGCCATGGCCAGGGTCCCGGCCGATCCCCGCACGCCGAGGTCGAACCTGCGCTGCTGAGCCTGTTCTGCCACGGCCTGAACCGGCGTCGGCTGGCGCAGGGCAAGGCGCGCTTCGACGACGCCTTGCTGGACGGTGCGCAGCAGGGCATCCTGGCCGACTTCTATCGCGACTGCTTCGAGGGCATGCCCGAAAGTGTGCCGCGCTGGGTGGCCGACGAGCTGATCACAGAGAAGGGCTTCCGCAACAGCGTGGCGCGCGAGGACGCGACGCCCGAGCGCCTGAGCGAGGACCAGCTGTCGCGCCTGATCGACCGCCGGCTGTTGCGCATGGAAGAGCGTTACGGCACCCAGCGCATCGAACTGACGCACGACCTGCTGACGCGCGTGGTGCGGCAGGAACGCGATCGCTTGCGCGCCCTGGACCGCGCCCGCACCGAGGCCGCGGCCCTGTTGGCGGCCACTGCTGAGCGCGAGGCGCTGCGCGAAGCCGAGCAGCAGGCGGCGCAGCATGCCGAGCGCGAACGCCGAATGGCCGAAGAGCTGCGCGCCGGGCGCATCTTCAAGTCCCTGGCCGGTGGCCTGGCCGTCGCCCTGGCGGGTGCCGGCGTGGCCGTGGTGGTGGCCTGGCGCCAGAGCGACGCCGCTTCCCGCTCGGCGGCCGAGGCCCAGATCAGCAGCGCGGTGGCGCAGGGGCAGTCGGTGAAGGCCGAAGCCAATCTGGCCCTGGCCGAAGAGCGGCTGCAGCGCATCCGCGACGGCATCGCGCTGAAGCAGGCCGTGCTCAGCGGCGACCGCGAGCGCATCGACGCTTTCTTGCAGAGCAACGGCACACGCGAATGGGTGAAGTTCGCGGCCCGGGCCGTGCCGGCGGGCTACCGCAACCCGCAGGGGCAGGAGGTGTTCCGCTTCGATCTCAGCCCCAGCGCCGAGGCCCTGCCGCGCTTTCTGCAGCGGGCGGCCGTCGTCACCTACCGCATGGACCACCCCAGCTTCCAGAACGCGCTGCTCGCCACCGGCGCCGATCGCAATTTCAGCGCCAACTATGTCGGCTGGGGCTGCCTGAAGCGCGTGGTGGCGCTGGTGGAATACGTCGACCCGGAACAGCCGGCCGAGGTGCGCGAATTCGACATGTGCGCGTTGATCGATCGCTGATTGCTCCGGAACTGATCCCGGTTGATCCCGGCTTGATCCCGAATTGATCCCGAATTGATCCCGGCCTTGTTCCGGGTTCATCCCGGATTCAGCGCCCGCACCCGCTGCACGGCCACGCCGGCCGCTGCGGTGCGTGTCTCGACGCCCAGCTTCTCGTAGACATGCTCCAGGTGCTTCTTCACCGTCGCCGGGCTGCTGCCCAGGATGTCGCCGATGTCGCGGTTGGTCTTGCCCTGCACGACCCAGTACAGCACCTCGGCCTCGCGTTGCGTCAGTGACAGGGCCTGGGCCGTGGCCTCGATGGTGGCGGCGTCGCTGACCTCGCGCAGCACCACCAGCCAGTCGTCGTCGGGGGTGCGGCCCTGCAATGTGCACACCAGCTGGCGCGCGCGCGGGCCTGTGCGTTCGGCACCGGCCACCGTCAGCGGGCGCACCTCGGCGCCGTCGGCGGCAGCGCGCAGCCAATGCAGCAGGGCCGGCGGCACCTGCCCGGGCGCGCTGCCGAACCAGGCCGGCAACCAGCGCCGCGCCAGCGCCGTCTGCCACACCAGGCGCGCGCCGCCGCTGTGGTCACGGTCGCCGGGCCGCACCAGCCGCACTGCCAGCGTGGCGTGGCCGTAGGCGTCCAGCGCATTGCGCGCCTGGCGGGCCTGGCGCGCCTGCAGCATGTGCGCGGCCATGCGCGCCAGCACCTCGGGCGGGCGCAACGGCTTGGTGACGTAGTCGGTGCCGCCGGCGGCAAAGGCGGCCAGCACATGTTCGGTGTCGGTCAGGCCGGTCATGAAGACGATCGGGATGTGCGCCGTCTCCGGGTCGGCTTTCAAACGGCGCGCGACCTCGAAGCCGTCCAGGCCCGGCATCACCGCGTCCAGCAGCACGATGTCGGGCTGGGCCTGGGCCGCGCGCAACAAGGCGCTGGCGCCGTCGGTGGCCACCAGCACGGTGTAGCCGGCGGCGTCCAGCGCGTCGTGCAGCATGGCCAGGTTGTCGGGCACGTCATCGACCACCAGCACCACATCGCTGCGCGCGGGCAGGGCGGTGTGGCCGGGGCGGCGGTCAGGCAGGGCGGGGTGCATGCGGCGGGCTTGCGTGCGGTGAATGTGCGTGGGTCTGTGGTGGCGGCGCAGCGGACGGCAACAGGGGCTCCACTAACGGTTGCAACAACGGTTGCAACAACGGTTGCATCAACGGCTCCACCAACGGCTTCAACATCGGTGTGATGCGGTCGAGCTGGAACGACTGTGCCAGCGCGCGCGGCGCCGCCACCCAGGCGATGCATTCGGGGTGGGCGGCGGCGATCTCGTCCAGCAGCGTCAGCACACCGCGTACATAGCCCAGCGACACCAGTTCGGCCAGGGCCTGCAGTTGTTCCGGCGGTGGCGGCTTCAGCGCTGCCGGCGTG
>JBBSCX010000391.1:0-3399 GCA_038249905.1 Burkholderiales bacterium | reverse complement strand
TCCACCGCGTAGTCGGCATCCATGATGCGGCTGCGTGCGGCGGCCTGGTTCTCTGAGGCCACCATCAGGTTGGCGACCACGTTCTCGAAGCGGTTCTGCACCGCGCCATAGGTGGCACGCTGGTTGTTGATGACGGTCAGCGCCTCGTCCAGGGAGTCGATCGCCGTCCGTGCGCCGGTGGTGTCGGTGATCAGGGCGGTCGGCGCGTCGGTGCCCGCGGTGTAGGCACTGGTGGCGCTGTCGTACGAACCCACCGAGGTGCCCGACAGCACCTGGGTGCCCAGCACGTCGGTCAGGGCACCGGCGTCGGTCGTCACCCAGCTGAAGCCACGCACAGAGATGCGGTCCAGTGTGGCTTCGTTGTTGGCGCCGATCTGGAACTCGATGTTGCTGGTGCTCTGCAGCACGCGCTGGCCATTGAATTCGGTGCCACCCAGGGTCCGTGTGGCTTCTTGTGCCAGCTGGATGTATTCCTGGTTCAGGCTGACGCGGTCTTCGGCGGAATTGGTGCCGTTGGAGGCCTGCACCGCCAATTCACGCATGCGCTGCAGGATGTCGCCGACCTTGCCCAGCGCGCCTTCGGCGGTCTGCGCCAGCGAGATGGCGTCATTGGCATTGCGTGTCGCCACGTTCATGCCCTTGACCTGCGAGTTCATGCGCTCGGCGATGGCCAGGCCCGCAGAGTCGTCCTTGGCGCTGTTGACACGCAGGCCCGAGGAGAGGCGCTGCATCGAGGTGGAAAGAAGGCTCTGGCTCGTGCTCAGGTTTCGCTGAGCGTTCAATGACACCAGGTTGGTATTGATGCTTTGGGGCATGGAAGTTTCTCCAATCGGTTGTTGACCACAGGCATATGCCTGACAGACGCCGTCCATCGTGACGGCCAGACGCACGGTGTCTGCCTGCAAATCCACGGCGTGCCGTGAACTCGCCCGGGCCCCTCGTTACCGCTGCGCAGACACCCCTGGTTCCATGGTGTCTGCCACACGGTCCGTTGTGGTCCGGACCCCGCACCCACCGTGATGAGTGCGTTGAAGCCGTTTTCGTCAGGGCCCTCGAAACCTTTAGCCCTGCCGCGACTTTTGCTCTTGCCTGACTCGAATAAGCGGGGTCCGTCGCCGCCAATTCGAGCCCTGCAACAGCAACGGCCTTGGCCATCATCGGCACTTCATTGCGCGCGCTTGAGCGCCTCGTTGTCGGGGCCGGCCCCAGGGGTGTTTTTCAGGCGTGCGCCCACAACCGGCACGGAGATCCAGGACATGGAACGCAGACTGCACATCGGTGGGCGCGAGGCACGCGCCGGCTGGGAGATCCTGAACATCAACCCTGGCCCCGATGTCGATCACATCGGCGACGCCATCAGCTTGGCGGCTTTTGCCGACGGCACCTTTGCCGAGATCTATGCCTCGCATGTGCTGGAGCACTTCGACTACAAGGAAGGCGTGATGGGCGCGCTGAAGGAGTGGCATCGCGTGCTCGCGCCTGGTGGCCTGCTGCGGCTTTCGGTGCCCGACCTGGATGTGCTGGCGCAACTGCTGCTGCAGCGAGAACGCCTGGACGTGAACCAGCGCTTTCACGTCATGCGCATGATCTTCGGCGGCCATGTCGATGCCCACGATTACCACATCGTCGGCCTGAACGAAGAGTTCCTGGCCGGCTATCTGTACGCGGCGGGCTTCGTCGATGTGCGCCGCGTGCAGCGCCACGGCATCTTTCGCGACACCAGCGACATGGTGTTCGCGGGCACGCCCATCAGTCTGAACCTGTATGGCGTGAAGGCCGGCGCTGCGGTCGCTGCCACGGCGCAGCAAGGCAGCGAGGTGGTGGCGTGACGGCCGCAACAGCGAGCGCGGCATCAAGGCCTGGCCGCCGTGCCACGCCGGGCTGGAAGGACTGGACGAGCGGCATGCAGGCGGCGCGTGAATTGCGCTGGCCGCAGGCGGTGCAGGCCTTCAGCCGCGCGACGCAGGCGGCGCCTGGCGATGCCGTGTTCTGGCTCAACCTGGCCAACGCGCAGCACCGTGGCGGCGCGGCCCAAGGGGCCGAAAGCGCGGCGCGCCGCTGCCTGGCGCTGGACCCGACACAGACGGTGGCGCGGCGGTTGCTGGGCGAGAGCCTGGCACAGCAGCATCGTTACGCCGAAGCCGTAGAAGTGCTGTCGGCATTGGAGGCGGCAGGGCAGGCCGATGTCGATTCGCTGACGCGCTACGGCGGGGTATTGCAGTCGCTGCTGCGTTTTGCCGAGTCGTCCGAGGTGCTGTTGCGGGCACTGGCGCTCAAGCCCGACCATGTGCCCGCCTACGCGCTGCTGGCGGACAGCCTGCGCGACCGGGGCCTGAAGCGCGAAGCCACCGAGTGCCTGCGCACCGTGCTGGCATTGCAGCCGGGCAATCTGGAGGCCCTGATCCGGCTGTCGTTCGAGAAAAGGCACACGCTGGACTGGAGCGACCTGGACAGCGACGTGCAGCGCATGAGCGAACTGCTGCAGGCCCAGGGCGGGGTCGTGCCGCGGGTGCTGGCCACCTTCGCCACATTGTCATTGCCGCTGGCGCCTGAACTGCAACTGCTGGCCGCGCGCGGTGAGGCGGCCGCCTTGGCCGCTGGCGTCAAGCCGCTGCCAACACTGGACCCGGCGGCGCGCCGGGCGGGGCGCATGCGCCTGGGCTGGCTGTCGTACGACTTCCGCGATCACCCGGTGTCGCAACTGCTGGTGGAGGTGCTCGAGACCCTGGACCGCAGCCGCTTCGAATTGACGCTGTATTCCACCGGGCCCGACGATGGCACTGAACTGCGCCGGCGCATGGCGGCGGCGTGCGATCACTTCGTGGACCTGCGCGGCCTCAGCGACGCGCAGGCGGCCGAGCGGGTGCGTGCCGACGGCATCGACCTGCTGGTGGACCTGATGGGCCACACGCGAGGTCAGCGCCAGGGCATCCTGGCGCGGCGGCCGGCCGCGGTGCAGGCCAGCTTTCTGGGCTACCCCGGCAGCACCGGTGCCGACTGCATGGATTACCTGGTGGGCGATCCGCTGGTGACGCCACTGGCGCTGGCGCCGCTGTACAGCGAAAAGCTGGCCCAACTGCCGCTGTGCTTCCAGCCCAACAACCGCAGTCGCCCGCGCCCGCAGCCCATGGCACGCGCCGAGGCCGGCCTGCCCGACGCCGCCTTTGTCATCTGCGCCTTCAACCACACCTACAAGATCCTGCCCGCGGCCTTCGACCGCTGGTGTGCGGTGCTGCGGCGCGTGCCGCACGCGGTGCTGTGGCTGAAGCAGACCAATGCGCAGCTGCACGACAACGTGCGGCGCGAGGCCGCGGCGCGCGGCGTCGACCCGGCGCGGGTGCTGTTCGCGACGACGGTGTCCTACGCACAGCACTTCTCGCGCCTGGCGCTGGCCGATGT
>JBBSCX010000390.1:0-3405 GCA_038249905.1 Burkholderiales bacterium | reverse complement strand
TCGTGATCAGTCTGCGACCGCGGCGCGGTATGCGTGCCAGCTGGCATGCCCCAGCAGCGGGCCCACCAGCAGCAGGCCCAGGAACCAGGGCAGCATCGCCACCACCACCAGGGCCGTGATCAGTGCGCCCCAGACCAGCATCACGCCGGTCTGCGTCAGCACCAGGCGCAGGCTGGTCAGGCCGGCAGTGATGGCGTCGGTCTGGCGGTGCAGGATCATCGGTATCGCCACCACGCTGATGGCGTAGATCAGCCCCGCGAAGACGGCACCCACCGCCGCCCAGATGAGGGTGAAATTCAGGTTGGCCGGGTCGAGCAGGGCGCGCAGCGAGCCCTTGAAGTCGGGCATGCCGTCGAAGCTGACCGCAAACACCACCAGCGTGGCACGGCCCCACAGCATCTCCAGCACCAACAGCACAAAGCCGAAGATGGCCAGCTGCCCGGTGCGTGTGTCCCAGGCCAGCAGGCTGTCGCCGAAGTCGGGCTTTTCGCCGGCCTCCAGGCGTTGGCTGACGCGGTACAGGCCCAGGCACATGAAGGGCCCCATCAGCAGGAAACCGGCCGACAGCGCCAGGGTGTAGGCGGGCGCGTGTTCATAGACCTTCAGCAGTGCCCAGCCCATGATGACGAAGCAGCCGCCGTAGAACAGGCCGATGCCCGGGGCGCGGATGAAGTCGCGCCAGCCCAGGCCCAGCCAGCGCAGCGGGTCGGACCAGCGCAAGGTGCGCAGCACGATGGGCGCCGGCGGTGCCGCCGGCGCCTGCGTTGTGGTCGGGCTGGGCGTCGGTGGTGCGGCCGGCAACACCTCGGGCGCGGGTGGCTGGGTCTCGGTGCTCACGCAGCCGATTGGGCCGCCCGCAAATGCGGCTGGCAATCGGGTCTTGCCAGCAGCGCCCGCATCAGCGCCCGCGCCTGACGCGCAGCACCTCGTCCAGGATCAGCAAGCCGGCGCCCAGCGTGATGGCCGCGTCGGCGAGGTTGAAGCTGGGGAAGTAACCGCCGTGGAAGATCGGCTCGAACACACTGAAGCGGAACTGCAGGAAGTCGACCACATAGCCGTGCAGCAGCCGGTCGATGACATTGCCCAGCGCGCCGCCCATGATCATCGTGACCGCGAAGCAGAACAGTTTCTGCTGCGGGTGGCTGCGGATCATCCAGACGATGAAGCCCGAGACGACGATGCCCAGGGTGACGAAGAACCAGCGCTGCCAGCCCCCGGCGTCGGCCAGGAAGCTGAAGGCGGCGCCGGTGTTATGCACGCGCACAAGGTTGAAGAAGCTGGTGACGGGGCGGCTGTCGCCGTATTCGAACCAGCCCAGGATCAAGGTCTTGGTGAACTGGTCGGCAACGATCACCAGGACGGCGATGACGAGCCAGAACACCAGCCCCGGGCCGTTGCCGTGGCCGTTGCCGTTGACGTTCGCCCGGGCGGGCCGCACCCCCGCCACCGGCTTGCCGCCGCGCGCAGCCATCAGGCGACGAGGCGGGTTTCGCCCGCACCGTACAAGTTGGCGGTGCAGCGGCCGCAGATGGTCGGATGTGCAGGGTCAATGCCCACGTCCTCGCGCCAGTGCCAGCAGCGTTCGCACTTGGGCGCCTGCCGCGGCTGCACGTGCACGTCAAGCGTTTCGCCTGGGCTGAGCGTGGCGGCCGAGGTGATGAGCACGAACTTCAGGTCGTCGCCCAGGCTGGCCAGCGCGGCGTGGTCTTCGGCCGCGGCGGTGATGGCCACCTCGGCCTGCAGCGACGAGCCCACGCCGCCGCTGGTGCGCAGGGCCTCGATCTCCTTGTTGACGGTGTCGCGCACGGCGCGGATGCGGGCCCACTTGGACAGCAGCTCGACATCGGCATCGGCATCGGCATCGCCATGTGCATCGGCACCGCCGAAGTCCCACCAGGTCTCGGTGAAGATCGAGTCGCCGCCGTCCAGCACCTTCCACGCCTCCTCGGCGGTGAAGCTCAGGAACGGTGCCATCCAGCGCAGCATGGCCTGGGTGATGTGCCACAGCGCGGTCTGCGCACTGCGCCGCGCCAGGCTGTCGGGGGCGGTGGTGTACAGCCGGTCCTTCAGCACGTCGAGATAGAACGCGCCGAGGTCTTCACTGCAAAAGCGCTGCAATTTCGAGACCACGGGGTGGAATTCGAAGCGCTCGAAGTGGGCCAGGATCTCCGCCTGCAATTGCGCCGTGCGCGCCAGCGCCCAGCGGTCGATCTCCAGCAGTTCGGCGGCCGGCACGGCGTGCTGCGTCGCATCGAAATCGGACACGTTGGCGAGCAGGAAGCGCAGCGTGTTGCGGATGCGCCGGTAGCTGTCCACGACGCGGGCCAGGATCGTCTTGTCGAACGACAGGTCCCCCGAGTAGTCGGTCGATGCGCACCACAGCCGCACGATATCGGCACCGACGTCGTTGCACAGCACGCGCAGCTCGGTCATGTTGCCGAGCGACTTGCTCATCTTGCGCCCCTGACCGTCGACCGTGAAGCCGTGCGTCAGCAACGCGCGATAGGGCGCGCGGTCCTCAAGGGCGCAGCCCAGCAGCAACGAACTGTGGAACCAGCCGCGGTGCTGGTCGTGCCCTTCCAGGTACAGGTCGGCCTCGGGGCCTTGCGTGTGATAACCCGGGTCCTCAGGGGGCCCGGCATGTGATCCACGCAGCACGTGGAAGAAGGTGCTGCCGGAATCGAACCAGACCTCCAGGATGTCGGTGCTCTTGGTGTAGTGCGCTGCATCTGCAGCGCCAATCACGTCGGCCGCGCTCAGGCGGCTCCACGCCTCGACGCCACCCGCGGCAACGACCTCGATCGCGCGGTCGATGATGGCCATCGTGTCCGAGTGCAGTTCGCCCGAGTCCTTGTGCAGGAAGAAGGGCAGCGGCACCCCCCAGCTGCGCTGGCGGCTGATGCACCAGTCGGGCCGGTGGGCGATCATGTCGCGCAGCCGTTCGCGGCCGCTTTCAGGGAAGAACGCGGTGGCCTCGATGGCATCCAGCGCCGTCTGGCGCAGCGTCTTCGGCGCCTTGTCCTTCGTGAAGACGCCGTCGCCCGCGTCCATGCGGATGAACCACTGCGCCGCGGCGCGGTAGATCACCGGCGTCTTGTGGCGCCAGCAATGCGGGTAGCTGTGCGTGATGCCCTGGGTGGCGAACAGGCGGCCGGCTTCGCGCAGCGTGTCGATGATCTGCGGCACCGCCTTCCAGATGTGCTGGCCGCCGAACAGCGGGAAGTCTTCGGCATAGCTGCCGTTGCCTTGCACCGGGTTCAGGATCTGTTCGACCGTCATGCCGTGCGCGATACACGAGTTGAAGTCGTCGACGCCGTACGCCGGCGATGAATGCACGATGCCGGTGCCGTCATCGGCGGTGGCGTAGTCGGCCAGATACACCGGGCTCAGGCGGTCGTAGCCTGC
>JBBSCX010000389.1:0-3406 GCA_038249905.1 Burkholderiales bacterium | reverse complement strand
CACCGTCGCCCGCCCTGGGGCCGCTGAACTGGCTCAACGCCACGGTGCTGGTGCTGGCCGCCGCGTGCACCGCCGCGTTCGGCTTCGCCGCCTGGTTCAGCGCGCGCGCGGCGCGGCGCTTGACCACCGCGGGCGCCACGGGCGCCGCGGCTGGCACTGGCGCGACCGGCGCGGGCGCACGCTTCATCGCCCGCTCTGCAACGGCGCTGTACGCCACCGCGGCGCTGTCCACGGCCCTGGTGGCCTTGCCGGCGGTGCTGCTGACGCCATGTGTATGAAGTCCGGCGCCTGCAAAACCGGCCGCGCGCAGTGGGCCTGCGCGCTGCTGATGACGGCGTGGCCTGCGGCGGGCTTTGCGCACAGCGTCCTGCCGTTTACAGGCGGCTTCGAGCAGGCGCCCGTCTGGTTCGCGCAGGCCGTGTTCGCGCTGGCCTGGCTGGGCTATGTGCTGGGGTGCAGGGCGGGTGCGGTGCTGCATCGGCCCCGCAGCGGCCCGCGCCTGGCGTTCCACGTGGCCATGCTGATCGCCGGGCTGGCCCTGTTCGGACCACTGGACACGCTGGCCGAGCGCAATACGGCCTGGCACATGGGTCAGCACATGTTGTTGATCGTGGTGGTGGCGCCGATGCTGGTGCTGGCGCGGCCGCTGGCGCAGTGGCGCGCGGTGCTGGGCCCGCGGGCCGACGCGGTGTGGCGCCCGCTGCACCGGCTGAGCCGCCGGCCCATGCTGTGCGCCATGCTGCACGCCGCGGCCATCTGGTTCTGGCATGCGCCGGGGCCCTACATCGCCGCCGTGCAGACGCCGCTGTGGCATGTGCTGGAACACGCCTGCTTTCTGCTGAGCGGCTGGCTCTTCTGGTGGTCGGTGCTGCGCCCTGGCCGCTCGGGCGCACTGCCGGCCGCGGGTGCCTTGCTGTTCACCGTCATGCACACGGGCTTGCTGGGTGCGCTGCTGAGCTTTGCCAGCGTGGCGCTGTACAGCACCGGGGCGACGGCGCTGGCCGAGCAGCAACTGGCCGGGTTGGTGATGTGGGTGCCGGGCGGCCTGGTCTATCTGCTGGGGGTCGTGTGGCTGGCCTGGCGCGCGCTGGCGTCGCAGGAGGCCTCAACCGCCGACCACCACTTCAAGCTGCCGGCAACACCCACGCACTGACAGCCTCAGGCGCAGGCATCGCGCCACTCAACGCCGGCCTTCGACACGCCAGATCACATTGCCCACATCGTCGGCCACCAGCAGCGCGCCTTTGCGGTCGATCGCCACACCCACCGGGCGGCCCAGGGCCATGCCTTCGTTGTCGAGGAACCCGGTCAACACATCGACCGGCGGCCCGCTGGGCTGAGCGCCGGCAAAGGGCACGTAGATCACCTTGTAGCCGCTGGCGGGCTTGCGGTTCCACGAGCCATGCTGGCCAATGAACATGCCGCTGGCGGCGAAAGGCCCGCCCAAGGTGCTGCCCCGTGCCGAGGCCAGGCCCAGGGACGCAGTGTGGTTGCCCAGCGCGTAATCGGGCTTGATGGCGCTGGCCACCAAGTCGGGCCGCTTGGGCTCGGGCCGGGTGTCGACGTTCTGGCCGTAATAGCTGTACGGCCAGCCGTAGAAGGCGCCTTCGCGCACCGAGGTCATGTAGTCGGGCACCAGGTCCGAGCCGAGTTCGTCGCGTTCGTTGACCGAGGTCCACAGCGTGTCGCCTTGCCAGGCCATGCCCACGGGGTTGCGCATCCCGCTGGCAAAGACGCGGCCGGTGCCGCTGGCGCGGTCGAATTCCCAGATCGCCGCGCGCCCGACCTCGAACTTCATGCCGTGCTCGGCGACGTTGCTGTTGGAGCCGACCGAGACGTACAGGCGGCTGC
This sequence comes from Burkholderiales bacterium, assembly GCA_038249905.1. Taxonomy (GTDB): domain Bacteria; phylum Pseudomonadota; class Gammaproteobacteria; order Burkholderiales; family Burkholderiaceae_C; genus Rubrivivax. Next base: position 1,555 of record JBBSCX010000389.1, on the reverse strand, counting down.
CGTCGGTGCTGGCCACCAGGCCCTTGGTCCAGTGGTGGTTCAGCGGCCCGCCGGGCAAGTCGGCGACCTTGCTCACCGGCCCGCGGGCCTGCATGTCACCGTCTCGGTACGGCACCTTGACCAGTGCGTCGGTGTTGGCGATGAACAGCTCATCGCCGACCAGCGCCATGCCGAAGGGCGAGTTCAGGTTGTCGAGGAACACCGAACGCACTTCGGCGGCGCCGTCCCCGTTCGCATCGCGCAACAGGGTGATGCGGTTGGCGCTGGGCACGGCCGCGCCCGCACGCTTCATCACCAGGCCCATGACCCAGCCCTTGATGCCGAGAAGCTCCTTGCGCAAGGGGCGATCGGGCGCATTGGTCTCGGCCACCAGCACATCGCCGTTGGGCAGCACGTAGATCCACCGCGGGTGGTCGAGCCGATCGGCGAACAGCCGCACCGAGGTGCCTGCGGCCGCCACCGGCATCCTGCCTTCGGGCCAGGGCCTGGCCGGCGCGATGTTGACGGTCGGAACGAGCGTCTTCACCGGCGCAGGCAGCTTCGGGTCGGGCCCGAACCCTTGGGCCACCGGCAGTTTGGCCATCTCACCACAGGCGCACAGCAGCAGGCTCACGGCGATGACGGGCATCGGCGAGCGCGACAATTTGGGTGAGGTACAGGAGAACATCGTTTCGATCCTTCCGATCGGTTCTGCCGATGGCCGGTCAGCCGATGCGCACGCCGTCTTCTAATCGGCAGCGGTGTTCAGGTCTGTGCGATGACACACCGGTCGCGGCGATCGCGCCGGACGCTGCGCATCCCCTCGCCGACTGGCGACGCGGCTGCTGGTGCAGGCAACCAGGACCGCTTCCTGCCGATCGGCAAAGCGGTCGGTGGGCGCTTGCGCACCGGTGCTCAGCCGCCACCAGCGCGCTCAACGCGGCGCAGGCGGGCTGCTCGCGCCTCCGATCCGAAGCAGTGCGCGCTGCGTCAAGGCCTGCAGGATCTGCTCTTCCCAGAGGTAGAACGCCGAGTGCGCGCCCAGATGGTCCGCGGGCCGGCCGCCGATGCCGCCGACGATGTAGATGAGGCCCTGGCGCGTCAGCGGGTCGAACACGAAGCCCGCGCACAGGCCCCAGGCCTCGCCGAGGTGGCCAGCGCCCGTCAGTCCGCCCGTCAGTCCGCCAATCAGGCCGCCCGGCGTGGCGCCGATGCGGTCGCCGCGGCCCCGGCTGCCGCCCTGGCCGGTGAAGAGTTGCGGCCCCAGGCCCCAGCGCAGGAACAGGTCGCCCTCGGTGTCGCCGTTGCGTGGCCGACCGGGCGGCGCCAGCGACCACTGCGGCCTCAGCATCGCATCCACGGTGGCGGCCCGCAGCACGGTCACGCCGTCGAGCGTGCCGCGATCGAGCAGCATCTGCATCAGCCGCGTCAGGCCACGCACGCTGGTGCGCAGGCCGCCCTGGGGGCCGAACACGCCCGCGTTGCTGCCGACGTCGTACGCGTCCAGGCCCTCGATGGGGGCCGGTGGCGCGGCGGTGCGGTCGGGGCCCTGGGGCACCCACGGCCCGCCGGGGTT
>JBBSCX010000388.1:0-3435 GCA_038249905.1 Burkholderiales bacterium | reverse complement strand
GTGCGCCGAGCAAGGAAGCCCAGATCGTCAACTTCGGTCCCTTCGAATTCGACCTGTCGCTGCGCCGGCTGTCCAAGAGCGGCGAGCAGATCGCGCTGACCACGGGCGAATTCAGCATGCTCAAGGCCCTGGTGCGCCACCCGCGCCAACCGCTGAGCCGCGACAAGCTGGCGCAATTGGCGCGCGGCCGCGAGTTCGAGCCCTTCGACCGCAGCCTGGACGTGCAGATCAGCCGCCTGCGCAAGATGATCGAGCCCGATCCGGCGCAGCCGCGCTACATCCAGACGGTGTGGGGCGTGGGCTATGTGTTCGTGCCGGACGGCGCGTCCTGAAGTTCGGCTGCGGCTGGACATCGGCCCAGCGTGAACCCTTGCACCTGATGGTCCCCCGTCCTCCTGCACTGCACCCGCCTTGCCGCGCCAGACCCTCGCCCTGAGCCTTTTCTGGCGCACCTTCTTCCTGCTGGCACTGCTGTTGACCGGCGGCGTCTTCGCCTGGGTGCAGACACTGCGGGCGCTGGAGTTCGAGCCGCGGGCGGTCGAATCGGCGCGCCAGACGGCGGCCCTGGTCAATCTCAGCCGTGCCGCATTGCGCCAGGCCGACGGCATCAACCGCGTGGCATTGCTGCGCAGCCTGTCGCGCGCGGAAGGCGGCGAGACCATCCGCGTCACCCCGCGTGAAGCGCGCGACCGCTGGGAGCCGTTCGAGGTGGACCGCTTCACGCGGCGCGTCGGCGAAGAACTGCGCGCCGCGCTCGGACCGGACTCGCTGGTGGCGCGCAGCGTCAACGGGCAGCGGGGCCTGTGGGTGTCGTTCTCGATCGAGCGCGAAGGTGGACGCGATGTGGGGCGCGACACACCCCGCGGCAGCGACCAGTTCTGGCTGGAAGTCGCATCAACCCCTGCCGGGCCGCTGACCGGCAGCACCTGGTTCGTGTGGATCGGCATCGCGCTGCTGGCCACGCTGCTGGGGTCCATTGCCATCGCCAGCCTGATCAACCGGCCGCTGAAGCAGCTGTCCTTTGCCGCCAGCCGCATCCGTGAAGGCGACCTCGACTCGCGCCTGGACGAGAACACGCTGACCAGCGAGATCCGCGAGGTCAACATGGGCTTCAACCGCATGGCGCGAGAACTGGCGCGGGTGGAGGAAGACCGTGCCGTGATGCTGGCCGGCATCAGCCACGACCTGCGCACGCCCCTGGCACGCTTGCGCCTGGAAACCGAGATGAGCGTGGCCGACGAGGACGCCCAGCGCAACATGGCGCTGGACATCGACCAGCTCGACGCCATCATCGACAAATTCATGGATTACGCGCGGCCCGGCGACACGCAATTGCGCGCCGTGCCTGTGTCGCAGTTGGTCGACCGCGAGGCGGCAGCCTTCCGCGACCCAACGCAGATCCGCATCAACAGCCGCGTGCCCATCGACCTGGCGGTGGTGGCTGACGAGACCGAACTCGGCCGCGTGTTCCAGAACCTGTTCGAAAACGCGCGCCGTTACGGGCGGGGCACCTACACCGGCGTGGCCGATGTCACCGTCAGCAGCGTGCGCACGGGGCCCTGGGTGATCGTGAGCGTGCGCGACCAGGGCCCGGGCGTGGCGCCGGAGAAGCTGTCGCAGCTGACGACGCCCTTCTTCCGCGGCGACGCCGCGCGCACCGCGGCCACCGGCGCCGGCCTGGGCCTGGCGATCGTCGAGAAGGCCATGTCGCGCATGGGCGGCAGCCTGGAGATGACGAATGCGCCCGAGGGCGGACTGATTGCGCATTTGAGGTTGCGCCGGGCGCCGTAGCCGTGGCGAGTCGTTGCGTCGGGTCGTTGCATCTGCCTGCGTCTGCCACGCAGGGCACGGGAGAAGCAAAGACCCGAGCGAACCCGTACGGACGGGCCGCCGCTACGACCTGCCGTTAGCGCCGTCGTCGCGTGGCGATGGACGGGCTGTGCCGCCTGAAGACGCTGCTGCCGCGTCGACCGAGGCGGTGACGACGTCGCTCAAGGAGTCGGTCAGATCGTCGTCGTCCACGGGCGGCGGCGCGCCGTCGGCCAGCAGCAGGCGCAGCACCTCGGCGTAGTCGCCGCCGGGCACAGGTTCGTGGCAGCCGGCGTGCAGGCAACTGCCCAGCGCCGTGCCGCCGTAGCCGTTGCGCTCGTGCCAGCGCGCGCCGTGCTGCAGCAGCAGTGCGGCCATCAACGCGTCGCCGCGAAAGGCGGCCTGGTTCAGCGCGCTGGCGTCCCACGGGCCCTTCACGTCCACTGGCCAGCCCAGCGCCAGCATCAGGCGCACGGATTCCCGCGCCCCGCGCTGGGCCTGCTCGGGCAACAGTCTGCGTTGATCGGGCGCGAGTTCGCTGATCAGGCCCGGGCGGCCCGCCAGCAGGGCACGCGCCGTCGGTTCGTCGGCGGCGGCGCAAGCGGCGAGGAAGCGATCGTGCAGACCGTCGGGCGGGTGCTGGCCGAGCGGGGCGAGCCAGTCCAGCACGTCGCGCCGGCCGGCGCGTGCGGCATGCCAGGCCAGCAGGTGACCGTGGCCATCGAGTGCGGCGATGTCGGCTCCGTGCTCGAGCAGGGCCTCCAGGTGCGCCAGCGAGCGCCCGCGCACCACCGCATGCTGCAGCGGCCGCGTTCCGGTGCCGGCGGAAAGCTCGTTGGCGTCGGCACCCAGCGCCAGCACCTGGCGCAAATGCGGCACCGATTCGAAGTCCAGCTGCCGGAACAGCGCGTTGGTGCCCGGCCAGCGTGCACCCGCGGCGACCAATGCCGCGACGATGCCGCGATCGTCCTGCTCGACCGCGTGGTACAGCGACTCGTTGTCGTTGGGGTCGGCGCCGGCGGCCAGCAAGGCTTGCACCATCGCCCCGCTTTGTGATCGCGACACCGCGCCGTACAGCAGCGACAACGGCCGCGCCGCTTGTGCGGGGTTGGGGTTCGGTTCGGCGTCGGGATCGGAGTTGCGATCGGCGCCGGGGTCGGAGTCGGGGTCGGAATCGGGATGGGAATCACGGTCAACAAGGCCGCCATTCGGGTCGGCGCCTGCGGCCAGCAGCCGCTGCATCGACGCCAGCAGCATGGGCCCGTGGCCGATCCGCGCCAGCGACGAGAACGCCACCAGCGCCAGCGGCGGTGCGTTCCAGGGCGGCAGCGACTGCATCGGGTCGACGTCGACGGCTTCGCCAAGCACCAGCCGCAGTGCAGGCGGGCGCAGCGCTGGGCGCGACTGCAACAGCGTCAGCGCCTGCGTCGGCCGCGGTGCCGCGTAGCCGCGCCCCAGCGCCAGGACGAGCACGCGCTCGACAAAGGCGGCATCGTCGAGCGCCGCATCGCGGCGGCGCTCGACCTCGTCGAGCAATTTCGTCCAACTGGCAAAGCCAAGCTCGCGGGCGATGACCAGTTGCGCCTGGGCCAGCCTTGGCGGCGGTTGCAGTGCGTAGGGCGCCGC
>JBBSCX010000387.1:0-3453 GCA_038249905.1 Burkholderiales bacterium | reverse complement strand
GAGTGCGTGAACCCTGGCAACCCTGCGGCGCGCAGGGCCGCTCTCAGGGCCGCCTTCAGGGCCGCATTCAGGGCTGCATTTACGGCGAGGCGCAGGGCCCGCGCCGCAGCAGCGCCTGCCCCATCCGGATGCGCTGCCCGGTGGCGATGCCGGGCGCCAGGTCGAAGCCCGCCGGCACGAGCACGATGATCGTGCTGCCGTGCTCGAACCAGCCCAGTTCCTGGCCTTTGGCCACTGACACATCGCAGTCGATCTCGTCGGCACCGGTGTAGGCCGTGTGCAGATGCAGGGCTGGCGCGTGCAGACGCAGGCTGGCGACCAGGATGGCGGCCACCGGCACCAGGGCGAGGGGCGTGCCGTCGCCGAGTTGCAGCGAGATGACGGCTCGTTCGTTGCGGCAGAACAGCCGCTCGACCCGCTTCAATGCGATCGGATTCACGTTCCAGGTGTCGCCCGCGATGTGGCGCACGTGGGTGATGCGCGCGTCGTGCGGGGCGTGGAAGCGGTGGTACATCGCCGACGTCAGCCGCAAAGTCAAATAGCGGCCGCCTTCGAAGGTCGCGGCCGCATCGACGCTGCCGAACAGGTCCTCAGTGCGGTACGCAAAGCCCTTGGCCTGCAACACCTGGCCCTGCTGCACGGGGCCCGTGGCGCCGACGATGGCGTCGCAGGGGCTGGCCAGCATCTCGGGCCGCGGGTCCACGGTGCGCGCGCCGGCTTGCAGTTCACGCGTGAAGCAGGCGTGCAGGCTGTCGAAGTGGCGCAATTTGGCATCACTCAAGTCCAGGTCGGTGAACAGCCGCCACACCGCAACAGACAAGCGCGTCAGGAGAGGACTGCGGATGCGGCTGAAGCGCCCCATCAAACGTGTGGTGGCAATGCGCGGAATGCGGTTGGTAACGAGGAAGTTCAAGTCCTCGTTCAGCAACAGGCGGTCACGCCAGGGTGTCCGGGATGTCATCGCGCTGACATGCGACGCCGGGGTGTCGGACAGGTGGGCCAGGTCGGTCCTGTCCTTCAGATCGTTCATGTCGCTGTGCAATTCGTTTTGCGTTTTCATCGCCCTGTCAATCAAAAGTCATACATCTATGGGCGAACCCCACGGAGCCCCCATGACCGAAACCTTTGCACTCACGGCGCTTGCCATCGCCGGGCTCACTGGCCTGGCCGCTCTGCCGCTGGCCAAGCGTCGGCTGGAGTTGTCTCTGGCCAAGCACCCCTCGCTGACCGGCCATTCGCGCATGGCCAAGCGGGTGGCGGCGCTGGTGCCGGGATACGTCTACGATGAAGCGCGCTTCTTCGACAGCGACGGTGCGCCGGCCGATGTGCAGCAGCGCCGCCGCGCCGGCTTCATGCGGCTGGCCGGGCAGTTGAATGCCCGCCACGCGCGCAGCATCGAGCTGACTGCCGAGGCGAGGCAAGGCATCTCCGACCTGCAGTTCACCGGCGCCTACCGCGTGCCCTTCCAGTACGGTGCCTTCCTGCGTCAGCACCTGAAGATCGGTTCTTTCGTGCAGCGCAGTGACGGCGTCACGTTCACCGACCTCGATGGTCAGGTCTTCATGGACCTGACCGGCAGCTACGGTGTCAACGTGTTCGGCCACGACTTCTACAAGGCCTGCATCGCCGAGGGTGCCGCGCGCGTGCACGACCTGGGGCCCGTGCTCGGCAGCTACCACCCGGCGGTGGCCTGGAACGTCGAGCAATTGCGCCGTATCAGCGGCCTGGACGAGGTCAGCTTCCACATGAGCGGTACCGAGGCCGTGATGCAGGCCGTTCGCCTGGCGCGTTATCACACGCGGCGCAAGGTGCTGGTGCGCTTCAGCGGCGCATACCACGGCTGGTGGGACGACGTGCAACCCGGCCCCGGCAACCCGATGCCGCCGGGCCGCACCTACACGCTCAAGGAAATGGACGCCGACACCTTGCGGGTGCTGAACAAGCGCAAGGACATCGCCTGTGTATTGGTCAACCCGCTGCAGGCCCTGCACCCGAATCGCAATGCGCCGGGTGACAGCACATTGGTCGACAGCAGCCGCCGTGCCGGCTTCGACCGGGCGGCGTACACCGCCTGGCTGCAGCAATTGCGCGAGGTGTGCACGGCACGCGGCATTGCGCTGATCTTCGACGAGGTGTTCGTCGGCTTTCGCCTCGCGCCCGGTGGCGCACAGGACTACTTCGGCGTGCGTGCCGACCTCGTCACCTACGGCAAGACGCTGGGCGGCGGGCTGCCGGTGGGCGTGGTCTGCGGCAAGGCGGCGTGGATGCGGCGCTTTCGCGAAGACCGGCCGGCCGACATCTGCTTTGCGCGCGGCACCTTCAACAGCCACCCGTATGTGATGGGCGCCATGCAGGTCTTTCTGGAGCGCCTGCACAGCGAACCGGTGCGCCGCCTGTACGAGAACGCCGATGCCACCTGGAACGCCCGCGCCGCGAAGCTGAACACGATGCTGGGCGCTGCCGCAGTGCCGGTGCAGGTGGCGAACCTGCAAAGCATCTGGACAGTCTTCTACACCGCACCCAGCCGCTACAACTGGATGCTGCAGTTCTATCTGCGCGAACAGGGCCTGGCGCTGAGCTGGGTCGGCACCGGCCGCATGGTCTTCAGCCTGAATTACAGCGAGGTCGACTTCGACGAGGTGGCGCGCCGCTTCGTCGCTGCGGCGCAGTCCATGCAGGCCGACGGCTGGTGGTGGCAGGACGCGACATTGACCAACAAGACCATCCGGCGCGGCATCCTGCGAGAAATGCTGACGCACCGCGCGCGGGCGTGATGGCCTGAAGGGATCGGGCTGAAGGACTTCGGGCTGAAGCACTTCGACCCGAAGGACTTCAGCGATCGTGTGTGGCACGCGCGTGCCACATCGGGTCGATCAATTCGCCGCGCAGCAATGCCCCCGGCGCGTGGCGGTACAGCAGGGCGTCGTGGAAGGGGTCGGTGATGATCTTGCTGGCCCACACCAGCCCGGTCTGCACGTCGTACAGAAAGAAGAGGTGCACGGTACGGAAGACCAGCCCGCCGATACCCAGCGCCAGCCAGGCCAGGCCGACATCGCGCAGGAAGCCTTCGAAGTTAACTGCCGGCTCGATCAGGCCGAACAGCCCCGGCTGCCACCACAGCAGCACCGGCGAGGCCGCCCACACCGTCATCAACACCACTTTGCGCCGCAGGTTGTAGCCGATCTTGATCTCTTCCTTGTGCGCGTGCGTGGCGCGGTTGACTTCGTCGTAGCTCTTGGGCTCGAAGAAGAAGTGCCCGGACTGGCGCGTCGTCATGCTCACGCCCCAGGCCAGCCAGGCGGCCAGGGCGGGGTCGACGAACAGCAGGGCGTAGGCGGCGATGAAACTCAGCGCGCTGATGAAGTGCAGCGCCTGGTTGATGCGGCTGTGGTGGTAATAGCGGTGGTCGTCCCAGCGCTGGGTCTTCAGGGCTTGATTGAAGCCGGACATGGT